>JAYVQD010000020.1:0-3162 GCA_043777275.1 Nitrosomonadales bacterium | reverse complement strand
GGCGCTCACCGCATCGCTGCCATTGATGTTCATGCTCTTGCCCGCCAGCGCGCTGGTGTCATCAATGAGGCTAATGGCCTTGCCGTGCTGATTGACCTTGATTTCGCTCGCCGGCCGCAGCAAGGCGTACGCCGGCTCGTTGTCGCGCCGCTTAAAGGCGGGTGCGGCGCCATCGCAGCCGCAGCCGGTGCCACAGCCGCCTGCGGTGACGCCCGTGCTTGCCGGAGACGGCGCAATAAAGGCCAATCCGTCTTTGTCTACGCCTACGTTAAGCATGGAAATTCCTTTAGAAACTGCGCGCGGCAACGTTCGCCGCTGCCGCCGCCAGTTGATCGGTCGCCGGTTCGATTTTTACGGCACATTGCTTGAACGCGGGCTGGCGCGAATGCGGATCGAGCAGACCCAGCGTCAGGCTGTTGACGCACTCGTGGAAATGGAACGGGATGAACACCATGTTGTGCGGCACGCGATGCGTTGTCTGCACCAGCACCACCGCGTAGCCGCGCCGCGAAATCAGGCGCGCATAGGTCATGTGCCCGATGCCCAGCTCGCGCGCGGAATCCGGGTTCATCTCCATGTACGGCGTGGGGCTGAACTTGTTGACGTTGCCGATCTTGCCGGTGCGCGTGCGCGTGTGAAAATGTTCCACCACGCGCCCGCTGTTCAACCAGAACGGAAACTGCTTGTCGGGTCGCTCATTGTTATCCACGAACGGCAGCGCCAGCAGCTTGGCCCTGCCGTCCGGGTACTGAAACACCCCGTCGGTATACAAACGCTGCGCGCCCTTGTCTTCGCCCTCGGCGCACGGCCACTGAATACCGCGCTGGGCTTCTATTTTGTCGTGCGTCATGCCCGAATAATTGAGCATGCGCCCGGTGGACAGCTCGCGCATCTCGTCGAACACCTCGGCGGAGGTTTCCGGAAACTTCATCTTGCGCCCCTGCTCGAAGCGCTTTGCCATCTGGTTGAATATCCACAAGTCCGCCTTGGCGTCGCCGTGCGGCTCCATCACCTTGCGCACCAGGTTGACGCGCCGCTCGGTGTTGGTAAACACGCCTTCCTTCTCACCCCACAGCGCGGCGGGCAAATATACGTGCGCGTATTTCGTGGTTTCAACGTCGGCATAGGCATCCTGCACCACCATGAATTCCAGGTTTTGCAGCGTCTTCTTGATGCGCGGCGCGTTCGGCATCGAGGTCATGGGGTTGGTGGCCACCAGCCACAGCGCCTTGATCTGGCCGGTTTCAATGGCGGGGAAAATATCGGTCATGAACATGCCGCGCTGTTTAGGGAAAAATTCCGGATCTACACCCCAGAACTTGCCGATGGTCTCGCGATCTTTTTCTTTTTCCAGCGCGCGATAGCCGGGCAGGCCGGAGCACGACGACCATTCGCGCGTGCCCATCGCGTTGCACTGGCCGGTGATCGACAAGCTGGTGCCGCCCGGCTTGCCGATGTTGCCGGTGATCAGATTCAGACTGTTGATCGCCGCCACGCCATCCGAGCCGTGCGTGCTTTGATTGATGCCCATGGTCCAGATCGACATCGCCGCACCCGCCTTCGCGTAGAGACGCGCGACATGGCGAATGGTGTCTTCGTCGATGCCGCAGATCGGCGCAGCCGTCACCGGATCGTATTGCGCCACCAGTGCGGCAAATTCCTCGAAGCCGCTGGTGTGCGCTTCGATGTAGGCGCGGTCGTGCAGATTTTCTTTCAGGATCACATGCGCGAGGCTGTTCAGCAGCACGAGATCGGTGCCGGGCGTGACCGGCAAATGAATGTCCGCCATTTGCGCGAACATGGTGACGCGCGGATCAACCACGATCACCGGAAACTTGCGTTTTTCCAGCGCCATTTTCAGCCGCCAGTAAATAATCGGGTGCTGCTCCGGCAGATTAGAGCCGAACGCCAGCAGGCATTCGGTATGCTCGAAATCCTCATAACAACCGGGCGGGCCGTCGGAGCCGAACGAACGTTTGTAACCCGACACGGCGGAGGCCATGCACAGCGTGGTGTTGCCGTCGTAGTTGTTGGTGCCGATCACGCCGCGCGTCAATTTGCCCAGCGTGTAAAACTCTTCGGTGAGTATCTGCCCGGTGGAAACAATCGCCACCGAATCGCGACCGTATTTTTCCTGGATGCGGATGAACTCGGCGGCGGTGTGATCGAGTGCTGCATCCCAGCTCGCTTCGGCATAAGCATCAATCGCCTTTTCGCGCATCAGCGGCGTCTTGCCGCGATTGGCGGAATTGAACAGCTCGTGCTCGAAAATGCCTTTGATGCACAGCTTGCCCTGATTGACGGGCGCATCGGCCACACCGCGCGCGGAGACCGCCTTGCCCTTGTCGTTTAGCCCGACCTCGATCGAGCAGCCGGTCGAGCAATAACCGCAAGTGGTGTATTTCCAGTCAACAACGCCTTTGTCCGCGATTTTGATCGGGTTCTTGGTGTGGCGTCCAAACAGCATGATGCATCCTCCAGCAGGGATAACACCAGAGATAGAGCAACGTGCGTGCCATGTATTTTTATTGTTTAAAAACAAATACTTACATGTTAATACCGGCAGGAGTCGCCCGGTTCTGGTGCAAAGCAACATACGGCGGCATTGCGTTGGTGCATCATGGCCGCCACGTTTGCTCAAGGTCAGCCGGCGCGACTGCCCTGCGGCACCGTCAACGCCTTGGGCGCGCGCCGCGTTCAGCACACACCATGAAAAAACCCTGCGCCCTGAATTTTTTTGTTCGCCCGCTGCTGGTGATGGCACTCGCTGCCGCCACGCTAGTCACCACGAACGCGCGCGCGCAAATGCCGGAAATCACCCTCACCATCGCCGGCCAAAAACTAACCGCCGAAGTCGCTGCCACCAACCCCGAGCGCATGCAGGGACTGATGCACCGGCGCATGATGCCGGAGAATCGCGGCATGGTATTCGTGTTCACCGAAGTGGCGAACCACGCGATGTGGATGGAAAACACCTTCATCCCGCTGTCGGTCGCGTTCATCGACAGCAACGGCATCATCACCAACATCGAAGACATGAAGCCGCACACGCGCGACGCACACCCGGCGGTAAAGCCAGTGCGCTACGCGCTGGAGATGAATTTGGGCTGGTTCGCCAAGCGCGGCATCAAGGCCGGGGCGAAGATCGAAGGACTGGAAAAG
>JAYVQD010000019.1:0-12417 GCA_043777275.1 Nitrosomonadales bacterium | reverse complement strand
CCGCTTCCGGCAGCGTGGGCGTGTTGAGCCAGGTGGCGTCGGCTTCCGTCTCCACCTCGGCCAGTTGCAGCGCGGGGGCGGTGTTGCCGTATGCACGCCTGCGCGCCACATCCGCGTCGGCATCGAATTCACTGTCGGTCCTGCGATAATTGTCCATGTCGATAACCATTGTCGTCTCCGTTTTGTTTGTCCCACGCCTGCTATGTCGCAGCATTCGTGCCAGCCCAAAAACGGGGTGTGCGGTAGTGCCAGATATCGATTTAAGTATTTGTTTTTAAACAATAATTTATATAACGAAAAAAAGGCGCTTGAGCGTGGTCCGCGTGTTTCTTGTCGGAAATTTGACGTTGCGTCAGGCGTCCGCCAATCTTTCGACGGCTCAACTTTCGACACTGTGATTTTTGTCACATCCATGACATGAGCAAACCAAACCCCGGTGGCAACGCCACCGTACCCACCGGAATCGCGCTGTACATGGCCGTGGTTCAGTTTCTGTTTGTAACCACGTGGACCATTTACGTCATCTATTTGCCGGGCTTGTTGAACACTGCGGGATTGCCGGTCAGCTACACACCGGTGATTCTCATCATCGATCAACTGGTGTTCATGGCGATGGATATTTACGTTGGTGTGGCTGCGGATCGCGCGCAACGCACGCTGGGTAAACTCGGGCCGCTGATGATCGGCATGACCGCGGTGTCGTGCGTCGCGTTCCTGTTGATTCCGTTTTTTGCGCATCTGGGCGCTGTAGTGGCGCTCGGCCTTATGCTGACGTGGGTAATTACCTCATCGGCACTACGCGCGCCGCCGTGGGTGTTGCTCTCCAAATATGCGGCAGAGTCCAGCGTGCCGCGCCTGAACACCCTGTTGCTGTGCGGCCTGGCGGCGGGCGGGGCGATTGCGCCTTATCTGGGCGTGGTACTGAAAAACGTTGATCCGCGCATACCGTTTGCGTTGTCGAGCCTTACCTTGCTGGCGGCTACTGCGGGGATTATTTACGTTGAGCGGCGGTTGAAACTCAGCCCTGTCGCATCGCCCTCTGCCACGCTTGCACCGCCTAAACCTGCGGAACTCGCCGGGCGCACCTGGCCTTTTCTGCTGGGCCTGTTGCTGCTGGCCGCCGGGTTTCAGATTCATTTTTCGATTAACACCGCCGGGCAATTCTTGAGATTCGCCAAGCCGGCTGATCTCGAATGGCTGATGCCTTTGTTCTGGGTGGGCTTCGGCGTGCTGATGATGCCCGGCAGTTCGCTGTGCAAGCGTTTTGGCACGCTGCAAGTCATGGTGGTGTCGGCGGTGGTGGGCGCCGTGGGCGCGTACCTCGCCGCACACGCAGGTTCGCTCGACAGTTTGATCGCCGCGCAACTCATCGTGGGCGGCGCGTGGGGCAGCATGCTGATGTGCGGGTTTACCGCCGCGATGGCGGCAGGGCGCACCGGGCGCGAAGGTCTCGCGCTGGGGTTGTTGTTTGCCGCGCTGGCGTTCGCCACCTTGAGCCGCATTGCCACCGTGCTGATGGGCATCCCCAAACAATCGGCCTATGCTGCGCTGCTGTCATGGGCGCCGGTGGCGTGCTGGCTGGCGGGTGCGCTAGTGATCGGCTGGCTGGCGATGCGCAAACAAGCGGCTTTAGTTGCATGAGTCGCATGAACGAATTACCCGTCACCTATGCCGGGGTGGCGGCAGCCGCTTCATTTTGCTTGTTTTGGCGCAGACGCAACCGGCGCTTGCGTATCGCCCTTGAACAGCCGGCCGAGCGCGCCGCCGATGCCGGCGCCGATGGAGGTGCCGATACCGGGCAACACCGCTGTACCGATGGCCGCGCCGGCGAAGATTCCCGGCGGCATCGAGGCTTTCGGTTTGTCGATCGGCCCGCTGACGGTGAAGGGCACGCCGGTGGCGCCCTCGATCAGGTAGAGATTGCCGCTGGCGTCGATGTGGCGGCGATAGATCGTGGCCGTGCCCGTTGCGGTGTACTTGCCGGCGCGGGCCTGGAGGCCGGTGTAGGTCACACGCATGCCCTTATCGGTGTTCTGCGTATCCATCTGGCCGGTCAGCGCCTGCAGCGCGGTCTGGCCGTCGTGCGCTTTGCCGTGCGTGCTGATGGCTTTGTGCAGGTTAAAGCGCAACACCGTTGCGGAATTGACCGAGAACGTAGTTCGCGTATGCAGCGAGCGCAGCAACTCGCCCAACGATTTTCCGTTTGCAGTCAACACGGTCTGGCCTGATCCTTTGCCGCCAACGGGTGAGCGGCGGTTGAATGTGCTCATCGCGCCGGCCACCTCAATATTCTGCGGTGCCAACTGGCCGCTCAACTGCATGGCGCCGTTTGCGTCCGTGTTCAACGCCAGATGGCCGTGCGCCGTACCGCCGCCGGTATGGACGCGTGTCTGCCAGCGGTCGGCATCGGCCTCGCGCGTCAACGTCAGCGTAAACGCGGGATCGGGGCCGGGCACGCGCAACGCCATATGGCGCGGACGCCAGTGCGGATCGAAGTCGATCTCGCCGTCATAGGCCACCGCGATGCCGCTTTAGGAAATCCACGTCAGATTGCGAAACGCGAGGTGTTCGAGCGGCGCGTCCGCGGCCACGTCGGGCTCACGCGCGCCTGCATGGACGAGAAAGCCATGCATCGCGTTGGGCGGAAAAACCGCGTCGTCGAGGTCGATGCGCGCAAACACCAGCTTGCGTTGCAGCAGCTCGCGTAACTTGGGATACGCGCTCAACTGCCCGATGACCACCGGCGGCGCCTGCTGCGTGCGCAAGCCGTTGATCACGATCACCGGCGTTGGCAGCAGCGCCCAGTGCGCAGCGCCGATGGTGACCTTGACGCCCAGCCGCGCCTCGGCCTCAGCCGTGAGCCGGGCCGCAAGGTCTTCGTCCGAGGGCAGCCACCACGCCACGGCAAGCCACATCACGCCCAAGACAGCGGCAGCAATCCCCAGACCGGCGGCCCATTTTTGTCCATGCGTCATGCTTGCCGATTGTCCGCGTCAGGTCGATATTGGCTGTGCGATAGCGAACACAGTGCGGGTTTCCCAGGCCAGAGCGGCGCGGGCAGCCGTACCCCAATCGCCGCCATTCACCCCACGGCACGCAATGGTGGGCGGGGCAAGGCGCATCCCTGCGGGATCTTTTGCATCAATGCAACGTCGCGGCCCCATCCTTCACCGGCAGTAAATTAACAAACCGTCCCCCGGCTTCGGTGAAGTGCCGAAATTCAGGCGTGCCGATGGTGCGCTTCTTTTTCGAGATGCCTTTGGGTTTGATCGGCACTTCCGCCATCCACACCCCATGCCGGGTTTCGAGCGACATGGACACGACATCCACGGCGTAGGGCGATGCGCCTATCGAGCCGTATTTGTCGAGGATCGCGTTCATCTGCAATAACTTGTCTTTGCGCAGTGACCACGCTTCCATCAATACAAAGATGAAATCCGCCCCCAGCGCATCGGCGGCAGCTTTGATGGCGATGGCGGATTTATCCTTGGCGTCGTTCGACGACGCTTGCAGCAGCACGGGAACGCAAATATCCGACGTAAACGAGCCGACGAAAGCGATGGGCGCGAGCGCCTCGCCTTTCTCCAGAAAGCCCTTGGCCGTGGCGATCAGGGGTGCGATGATTTTCCAGTAGTTTTCGGTTATGGCACTCATTGCTTTATCGATTCACCACTGGCGATGCGTCATCGATTATTGCTTGCCACGCAGGTTCATCGCCACCTCGTACTCGCGGTCCAGCCCGGTGCCGGTGTCGGCCTTGGGATCGAGCCAGCGGATGCCGGCGTGCATGATAGCGACCAGTTGCAGACCGGAAAATTCACCCGGCAGGTTTGTCAGCGTATAGCGGATATCCGGCTTGTTGATTTGCAAGCCGCTTTGCCCGAGCAACGCGATCTCCATCACGATCTGGCCGATTTCCTGTTTCGATTTCCGGGCGAAATCATCCATCGCGCCCTGCATGTAGTAAACGGCGTCCATGCGTACCTCACCGTCCACGGTGTCGTGGAGTTGCTCATTGGCGATACGGGTGAGCGCCTTTTTTGCGATTTCGGCGGTGGGGTGATCGTCAAAGCGGCACGCGATCTCGTCGTAAACCTTGCTGCTCTCCTTGCGATAGTCGCCACCGAGCGCATCGAGACACTGCGCGAGGCCGAGCAACGCACCGGGATCGTTGGGCGCCAGCGCGGCGACCTGACGAAACAACGGCAAGGCTTCTTTTTCTTTGTCGGAGCGGGCAAGAACCGCCGCAAGGTTGCGCCTGGCGTGCGCGTTGTCTGGTTGCTGGTGGAGGGCTACACGCAGCACCCGTTCCGCGTCTTCGTGGCGGCCAAGCCGGGTAAAAGCGACGCCGAGGCCGACATAGGCATGGGTGTACTCGGAGTCCAGTTCCACGCAGCGTTGCAGCGGCGGCACTGATTCCTCACTCCGGCCGAGTTCGCTCAGGCAGATGCCGTAGTTGTACGCAATCTCGGCGTCGTCCAGCATGCCGTACAGCGCCTCAAGGATCGGCAGCGCGTCTTCCAGATAGTGATGCTGCAATAGACCCAACACGTATTGTTTCGGATCGATGCCGTTTTCGGGAACGGCGACCACGCGGACAAACTCGTTATCCACCGTGACGACGGCGTTCCAGCCCTTGTTCGCGTACTCAAGCGCGTAGCGGGTTATCACCGCCTGATCAAAATCGGGGGAGCTGCGCGGCGGCAACCCGGTCAGGTCAATCGATGCGATTGGCTTCTGAAAAATTTCGGGTGCGAGGGGGGTACATTTCACGGTGCAATTTTGGGCGGGAGGTTCAGCCGTTGAGTATCCCACGATTTCAATCATCAACAAAGAATCATACCGGCGCGCTGGGTGCGGGGGTGCTTTTTGAAGGCAAAGCCGATGCGCGCGGCAAGAGAAGTGACGTGATATTCTCCGGCGGCAATGCGGATGGCAAAAATCCTGCGCATTACCTTTGATCGGCGACGAAAACCGGGCAGGAGCATCCGCCCAAAACAACCTAAAATGACAGCATGCCTACACTGAACTGGATTGGAAAAGAAGCGGTCGTCAATCACCACAATCAGGTTCCTTTTCACCTGCTGAAAGACGTGCCCCAGCTCGCCTGCGGCGAGCCTGGCGACGGCAATCTCATCGTGCAGGGCCACAACCTCGTCGCCTTGAAAGCGCTGCTGCCGTACTACGCGGGGCAGGTGAAGTGCATCTACATTGACCCGCCGTACAACACCGGCAGTGAGAATTGGGTTTACAACGACAACGTCAACAGCCCGCTGATTCGTGAATGGCTGGGCAAAGTGGTAGGTAGGGAGGGCGAGACGCTCGATCGGCACGACCGCTGGCTGTGCATGATGTATCCGCGAATTGCGCTATTGCGACAGTTTTTGACGCCAGATGGTGCGATGTTTGTATCCCTTGACGATGCCGAAATTCATAGGATGCGGTTCTTGATGGACGAAGTTTTTGGGGAACAGAATTTTGTCGAACAGATGATTTGGAAAAAAAGTTATGGGGGTGGTGCAAAAGAAAAGTATGTAGTTCGTCAACATGAATACTGCCTTATGTATGCACGTGATAAATCGCGACTAAGCCAGCTATGGCTTCCGCCAGATGAAGACGCGGAAGAACGCTATTACAAATATAGTGACGAAAGGCTTGCTGAGCGAGGGCCGTACCGTATCAAACCGTTAGAGGCTACAAAAAGCATGGACCGCAGGGCGAACTTGGTCTTCCCGATCAAGAGTCCTGGTGGCGACGAGATCATGCCGAAAAGGCAATGGTGGTGGAGTAAGGATCGAGTTGAAAACGCTCTTGCTCAAAACGAACTTGTGTTCACGAAAACAAATTCGGGAACCTCTGTTTCCTATAAGCAATATCTCCGCGACGAATCTGGAGAGCAGCGGGGCGCAAAGCCATTTTCGATAATCGATAAGATTTACACGCAAGACGGTACGGCTGATTTGCGGAATATTTTTGAGGACAAGGTTGTCCTTCAGTTTCCGAAGCCGGTGAAATTGATCGAACGATTTGTTTATTTACTTACAAAAGATGATCCAGACGCTTTGATTCTTGATTCATTCGCGGGATCGGGAACAACAGGGCAAGCGGTTTTGGAGTTGAATAAACAGGATCAAGGCCGTCGTCGGTTTGTATTGATAGAAATGGAACCGGAAATTGCAAAGGATATAACTTCGACGCGTATTCGCCGCGTGGCCCAAGGCTATGCCAACCCAAAGGGCCAGAAAGTTGCGGGTCTCGGCGGCGGTTTCCGTTACTGCGAACTCGGCGAGCCGCTGTTCGATGAGAATGGCAAGATACGCGACAGCGTGCGCTTTGCCGATCTGGCGCGTCACGTGTATTTCACCGAAACCGGCGAGCCGCTGCCGCGCGAGCGGGTCGCTAACTCGCCCTTCATCGGCGCGTGCCGGGGCGTCGGCATCTATCTCTTATACAACGGCATCCTCGGCGACAAAAGCGCCAACGGCGGCAATGTGCTGACGCGCGCGGTGCTGGCGAAGCTGCCGCCGTTCGACGAGCAGAAATTGATTTACTGCGCGGGCTGTCTGTTGGGGCGCGACAAGCTGCGCGCCGAGCGCATCGTGGTGCGGCAGACGCCGTATGAGATCAAGGTGAGTTGATGCCAACGGTTAATTGCAATTACCGGGTAGCGGCTTTAAGATCGCAAATTGCGACCTTAAATATGTAAGTATTTGTTTTAATTGATATTTTCGTTATTATTTTATTGCGTGGCGCGTCGCGAATGGTTGTGACTGGAATGAACCCATGAAACCCGTACCGCAAATCGAAACCTTGATTTTGAGCGTGCGCAAGCAGCGGGTGATGCTTGCCGCTGATCTCGCGGCGATCTATGGCGTGGATACGCGCCGGTTGAATGAACAAGTGAAGCGTAATGCGGGCAGGTTCCCCGGTGATTTCGTATTCAGGCTGTCGCGGGAAGAATACGACGTTTTAAGGTCGCAAAATGCGATCTTAGCCGATGGGCGCGCGGCTTTAAGATCACAAACTGTGACCTTAAAGCGCGGACAGCACGCCAAGTATCCGCCTTACGCGTTCACCGAACACGGCGCACTGATGGCCGCCAACGTGCTGCACAGCAAGCGCGCGGTGCAGATGAGTGTATTCGTGATCCGCGCGTTCGTGCGTATGCGCGAACATGTAGCGGCGAATACGGCGATTCTCAAGCGGCTGGCGGAGATCGACAAAAATTTGCTCGAACACGACACGGCGCTAATAGACATCTATCGCAAATTGTTGCCGCTGCTGGAACCCGCGCCGCCAGCACCCCGCAAGCGGCGCATCGGCTTCATCGATACCAACAAGACCTAATCGCGCCATGATTGCCCTCAAGGATTATCAGGAACGCGTCCTCGAATCGCTGCGCGATTTTTTCAAGCAGTGCGCGCGCGACGGCCAGCCGGAACGCGCATACCAGGCGGTGCAGTTGCGTTATACGACGATGCCCGTGCCTTACCTGCCGGTGAACGTGGCGGGACTGCCGGGCGAAATGCCTTATGTGTGTCTGCGCGTGCCCACGGGCGGCGGCAAGACGCTGCTGGCGTGCTACGCGGCGGGGCTGGCGATCAACGATTTCATGCGTGCCGAGCGCGCGGTGGTGCTGTGGCTGGTGCCGAGCAACACCATCCTGACGCAAACAGCGGATGCATTGCGTGACACACGCCATCCGTATCGCCGCGCGCTGGAGCTGGCGTGCGGCGCGGTGGAGGTGGTGACTATCGAGGAAGCGTTGCGGCTGTCGCGTGCGGCGGTGGAAGGCCAGACGGTGGTGATTGTTTCGACGATACAGGCGTTTCGCACGGCGGACCCGACCGGGCGCAAGGTGTACGAACAGAACGGATCGTTCTCCGAACATCTGCTGAACGTGCCGTCGAACCGGCTGGCGGATTTGCTGCCGGGCGCGGACGGCAAGCCGAAACCGTCGCTGGTGAACATGCTGCGGCTGCGCCGTCCGGTGGTGATTGTCGACGAGGCGCATAACGCGCGCACGGATTTGTCGTTTTCAACGCTGGGCGAAGTGCTGCCGTCGTGCATTATCGAATTTACCGCGACGCCCGCGCAGGAAGGCACGTTCTCCAATGTGCTGCATCGCGTATCGGCGGCCGAATTAAAGGCAGCGGAGATGGTGAAGTTGCCGCTGCGGGTGATGACGCGGCATCCGAGCCAGCGCGATCAACTGTTGGCCGACGCCATTGCGCTGCGCGCCGATCTGGAAAAGCTGGCGGTACTGGAGGCGCAGCAAACCGGCAATTATCTGCGGCCGATCATGCTGATACAGGCCGAGCGCGTGGATGGCTGCGAGCCGTTGCGCGAGCGGCTGGTGAAAGATTTCAATTTGTCGAAGGATGAAATCAAAATCTCCGTCGGTGCGCTGGATGAATTGAAGGATGTAAAAAATATCGAGTCGCCGCGCTGCCCGGTGCGCTTCATCATCACGGTGCAAAAGCTGCGCGAAGGCTGGGATTGCCCGTTCGCGTATGTGTTGTGCAGCCTGCGCGAGACACGTTCGCCGACGGCGATTGAACAGATCGTCGGGCGCATCTTACGTTTGCCGGGTGCACAAACCAAACAGCATCCCGATCTGAATTGCGCGTATGCGTTTTCGGTTTCGGATTCGCTGCCGGAAGTGCTGAACGAGTTGCGCGAGGCGCTGGAAAGTAATGGCTTCACGGCGGCGGAAGCGGCGCGCATCATCATTCCGGTTTCCGGCACGTTGCCGCTGGGTATGCAGCCGCGCACCACGCGGGTAGCGCCGGCGGAAATTGATGTGGTTGCGGCAAAGACGCAAGTCGCCGCGCTGGGCGGCAAGGTTCAGATCAACACGGAGAAAGGCGAAATCACAGTACTGGTTCCGCTCGACAAAGCCGAAACGGAAAAACTCGCGGGTTGCATGAAAACGCCGGAAGCCAAGGCCGAGATCGCGGAAGTTGTTGCGCAAGTTTGTGAAGCGGAAAAAGCCTTCGGTGGAACGGGTAAGCCGCGCGCACTCACGCCGTACGAACGGCAACTGGAATTTTTCGTGCCCGTGTTGTCGGTCAAGGAAGGTGAGGATTTATTCGAGTTTGAAAGCACTTTCCTGCTGGAGCAGCCGTGGAAGTTGAGCGAAAAAGACGCGTCGTTGTCGGGCGGATACAACCCGCTGCAACGCCCGGCGGGCCGCGCGGGCGAGTTGGACGTGGGCGCCAGGGGCGAGGTGCAAACCAAGGTGATGCAGAACGCCGCGCCGTATTTTGTGACCATCGTGCATCAGCAAACCCTGCAACTTGATGGCGCCAGCGCGTGGACGGTAGAGAGCTTGGTCGCGTGGCTGGACCGCCACATCGACCACGAAGATATTCCGGTCGGCGAGTCCGCCGAATTTTTGCGCAAAGTGATTCGCGGGTTGATGGCGAAATTCGGGATTACGGATATCCAATTGCTCGCGATTGATCGATTTCGCCTGCGTGACGAGGTTGAGACGCGTATTCAGCATCATCGTGAGCGGGAGCGTACAGCAGCATTCAAACAGTTTTTGCTGCCCGGCTCTGCACTGGCGGTGGACGTTGCCAGCGGTATCGATCTGAGCCGGGCGATGTATGAGCCGAGTTGGCAATACGAGGGCGGATTCCAGTTTCACAAGCACTACTTCGGCACGAAGCCCGGCGAGTTGAAGGAAACAACGCCCGGCGGTGAACTGACGGAAGAATTTCGCTGCGCGCAGTTTCTCGATGAGCATCCGAAGGTGACATATTGGGCGCGCAATCTGGTGCGCAAATCGTCGTCGTTCCGGTTGCAGACTTCGACTGATTGGTTTTATCCCGATTTCGTATGCAGACTCGAAGACGACCGCTCGCTGGTGGTGGAATACAAAGGCAAGAACAGCTATTCGGCGGATGATGCGGCGGAGAAACGCGCGATAGGCGCGGTGTGGGAATCGCGTAGCGGCGGACGCTGTTTGTTCGTGATGCCGACGGACAATAATTTTTCGGCGGTGGTCAGTGCGATCAATCGCTGAGCAGAAACGTAGTGTGTTACGTGAATTAAAGTCCGTAAAAATAGTTAATAAAAACAAATACTTAGGATAACAAACCGCATGCTGCTCTACGCTGGCACCATCTTCCTCAGCGCCTTTTTGTTGTTCCTGGTTCAACCCATTATCGCCAAGCAAATCCTGCCGTGGTTCGGCGGTGCGGCTTCGGTGTGGGCGGTGTGCCTGGTGTTTTTCCAGAGCGTGCTGTTGTTGGGTTACGCGTATGCTGACTGGACCACGCGCCGCCTGTCGCCGCGCACGCAGGCGAAGCTGCATATTGCGCTGCTGGTGGTGAGTCTGGCGCTGCTGCCGATTATTCCCGATGCGCGCTGGAAGCCGGGTGGTGAAGATGGCTCGGCGCCGATGATCGCTATTCTAGGCTTGCTCGGTGTCACTATCGGCTTGCAGTATTTCATGTTGTCGGCCACCAGTCCGTTGCTGCAATCGTGGTACTGGCGGCATTTCAAAACCGCTGCGCCGTATCGCTTGTTTGCGTTGTCGAATTTTGCATCGTTGCTGGCTTTACTGTCTTACCCGGTGGCGATCGAGCCGTTTTTGCGGCTGGCGGTGCAGTCGGTTTCGTGGTCGGTGTTGTACGCGGGTTTCGCCGTTCTGTGTGCGTTGACGGCATGGGCCAGCGCGCAGGCGACGGGGGCGGCGTCGATCAGCGCCGCGCCGGTGGCCGAGGACGCCAGCGCGCCCGCACCCACGTGGGGCGAGCGTTTTACCTGGGTGGCGTTCTCCGCGATGGGCTCCTGCCTGTTGCTGGCGGTAACCAATCACCTGACGCAGAACATCGCGTCGATTCCGTTTTTGTGGCTGGCGCCCCTGTCGCTGTATCTGATCACGTTTATTATTTGCTTCGATCATCCGCGCTGGTATGTGCGCCCGTTGTTCCTTGGGTTGGTGGCGGTGACGCTGCCGCTGATGGCGTATTTCACCGAATCGCTCGATCTTTACGTGGCCGCGCCGCTGTACGCGGCGGGGATGTTCCTGTGCTGTATGTTTTGCCACGGCGAGCTGTACCGGCAGCGGCCTGCGCCGCGTTATCTCACCACGTTTTATCTGATGATTTCTGTCGGCGGCGCGTTGGGCGCGTTGCTGATCGCGATCGTCGCGCCGCTGGTGCTGAAAGGCTATTTCGAGTTGGGCTTCACGCTGATTGCCTGCGCGCTGCTGGTGGTGTGGAGCGCGATGGCGATCCAAAAGTGGGCAGCGGTGCTGGCGTTCGCGGTGGTGTGCACGACCAGTTGGTTTGTGATGGACAACATTAACGACTATTCGCGCGATATCCGCGTGATGGTGCGTAATTTTTATGGCGTGGTGCGCACGCGCGACTATGCCGAGCCGGCGCCGTTTCGCGTGATGTATCACGGCGCGATCAACCATGGCGGGCAGCTGATGGCGCCCGGCGATCAGCGCAAGCCTTCGACCTATTTTGGCCCGACCAGCGGCTATGGCCGCGCGTTTGCGAGCCTGCCGGAAACGCCGCGCCGTATCGGCGTGGTCGGCCTCGGCGCAGGCGCGATTGCGGCGTATGCCCGCCGCGGCGATCTGTTTCGCTTCTACGAAATCGATCCGCAAGTGGCGGCGGTGGCGATGAAGGAATTCACCTATCTCACCGGCAGCCCGGCGCAGATCGACGTGGTGCTGGGCGACGGCAGGCTGTCGCTGGAACGCGAAGCGCCGCAGCGCTACGACTTGCTGGCGATCGATGCGTTTGCCGGCGATTCGATCCCGATGCACTTGCTCACGCGCGAGGCGATGGCGGTGTACGTGAAGCACCTCGCACCGGATGGTGTGATCGTGTTTCAGGCGACCAATCGTTTTGTCGGCATTGCGCCGGTGGTGGAGCGGCTGGCTGCTGCGTTCGGCATGACAGCATTGATGGTGACGGACGAACCGGAAAACGGCGCCAGCAAAGGCGCGGATTACTGGTTGTCTGCCACCGACCAGATTATCGTCACCAAGAGCCGCCGCATCATCAACGCAGCGTCGATACGGTCCGCTGCGGAGCCGCTGCCGCAGAATCCGAAGTTCCCGTTGTGGACGGATGATTTTTACAATCTGTTGGGCATTCTGAAACCCTGACGGTGATTCATTGCGGGCCGCTCAAAACGGTGCACCGGGATGGGGTTGGATGGGATTCGAGTTGGTTAAAATTTGGGCGAACTAAGCTAAGTGTTGCGGTGACTGGCCCGTACAGCGTCGTTTTCAGGCTTGCCCACAGAGTTATCCACAGAAATTGTGCATAGTTTGTCTGTCCATCCCTATAAAAATAATTGTTTAAAAACATATACTTATATATATGTTAACGCAGGGGGTTGCGCTTTGCCCTTGATTTGTTACGAGAATTTCCCACCGTTCGTTAC
>JAYVQD010000018.1:0-3170 GCA_043777275.1 Nitrosomonadales bacterium | reverse complement strand
GAGCGGGTAACAAACGCATCATTCCAATCCTCCGGCTTGGTGGCCGGTGCATCATTTGCAGAAACGTGTCCACGCTTCGCTTTCATGTTTGTTTGCCTTTCGCGCCGAGATAATGTGCGGCCATTCGTCGCCACCTATGCATGCGGCGTCCAGACCACGAACAGCATTTCTCCCGCGTGCCAGCCGATGCTTTGGAAACGCATTTCGCCATACGCTTCGCGCTGATCTTCGCGGGTCAACAAGTCGCCGTCGAAGAAACCCGATAACGCTGCCATATCGACGCCGTGCTTGGTAATGTTGGCCCGGCGCTTGGTTTCGTCGTCGGTGACCACTGGTAAATTGTAGATGCGTTATTGTATTAGGTCAAACAAATTGTAGATGCATTTTATTGAAGTAACGTGGACATATTACTTACATACCATTTAAAAACAAATACTTATACTATTTACCTGCATGCCGCTCCAAGAACTCCTGCACCGCCGTAACCCACTCCTCGCGTGTGAACACAAACCCTTCATTGTGTCCGCCGCTCAGTTCCAGAAAAGCCTTGGGCTCGCGCGCAGCAGAAAACAAACGCTGGCCGTGCGCATACGGAATGAGTTCGTCGCCGGAGCTGTGCGCGATCAACACCGGCGTTTTGATCCGCTCAAGATGGGCAAGGTTGTTGTAGTGAATGCGGCTTAACCAGCGCACCGGCAGCCACGGATACACCTGCGCGCCTAAATCAGGTATCGAGGTAAACGTTGAAGCGAGTATCAGCGCGCGCGGAGGATGTTGCGCCGCCAGCCACGTGGCGACGCCGCCGCCGAGCGACTCGCCGAAGATCACGATGTCCGACGCCTTGATGCCGCGCGTGACCGTCAGCCACCGCCAGCTTGCCATGGCATCGCGATAGGTGCCCTGCTCCGACGGCACACCGCTGCTTTCGCCATAGCCGCGATAATCCACCAGCAGCGTGCCATACCCCAGGCCATAAAACATTTTGGCATAGTCGATGCGATGTGAAATATTGCCGGCGTTGCCGTGAAACAGCAGCACCGTACCACGCGCGGGCGTGAGCGCAGGTATCCACCACGCCGCAAGTTGTTCGCCGTCTTCGGTGCGCAGCGTCACCGCCTCGAATGCCAGCCCCGCTGACTGCGGCGTGGTGGCGACACCCCCTTTCATCGGAAAGTAAACCATCTTCGGCTGAAACCAGAACACCAGCGCCAGTATCGCGGCGTACGCCAGAGCAATTACCGCCATTGTTTTTAGCACCGCGCTCACCGGATCAACTCCAGCGGCGGTTCGTCCAGCGCGGCCGCCTGCTCGCGCAGCGCGAGGATATGATCCTGCCAATAGCGCTGGGTATTAAAAAACGGAAAACTCTGCGGAAACGCCGGGTCGCCCCAGCGCCGCGCCAACCATCCGGCGTAATGCACCATGCGCAGCGTGCGCAGCGGTTCGATCAATGCCAGCTCCGCCGGATTGAAATCGTAAAACTCGCGATAGCCCGCGATGATGGCGGCGAGTTGCTGTTGCTGCGTGTCGCGCGCGCCGCCGAGCCACATCCAGATATCCTGCACCGCGGGGCCCATGCGCGCGTCGTCGAGATCGACGAAATGCGGCCCTGCGTCTGTCCATAAAATGTTTCCCGCGTGGCAGTCGCCGTGCAGCCGCAGGGTGCTGAATCCACCGGCGTCCTGCCAGCGGTTCTTGACCCGCTCAATCACATCGAGCGCGGTGCTTTCATACGCCACGCGCAAATCCGGCGGCACGAAATCGTTGTCCAGCACGTAGCGTACCGGCGCTACGCCGAACTCTTTCCAGCCTAACGTCGGGCGATGCGCAAATTCATCCAGCGAACCCACCGCGTGAATGCGCGCGATGAAGCGCCCCAGCCAGCGCAGGGTTTCTTCGTCCTCGAACTCCGGCGTGCGTCCACCCTGGCGCGGCGTCAGTGCCAGCATGAAGCCCGCGTGTTCGTGCAAGGTTTTGCCCTTGAGCACCAGCGGCGCCACCACCGGCAATTCCGCTGCTGCGAGTTCCAGCGCGAACGCATGCTCTTCGAGAATCGCTGCCCGGCTCCAGCGTTGCGGGCGGTAGAACTTGGCGACCACGCTGTCGCCCCCTTCGTGTTCCGTGAGCCACACTTGGTAGACGCGATTTTCGTAGCTATTGAGCGACGACAAACGGCCATCGCAGCGCAGGCCCGTGGTCTCCACGGCGTCAAGCAGGCATTCCGGCGTCAGTGCCGCGTAGGGGGCCGTCACGACAACGTTTTTTTTCTTGGGCATCGAGGGAGACTAAGGCTAGAATGCGCGCAAACACGAACGCGATGGAGAAGCAATGCTAACAGCCTACACTCGCAGCGGCGAGCCTTCCACGAACACGCTCACCAAAAAACTCGTCAATCTGCGTGCCGAACTGCCGCACGACGCGGCGTGGGTGGACTTGAACGACCCCACCGATCAGGAGCGCAACTGGGTCAGGGAGCAATATAACCAGGAGTTGCAATTTATCGAGGAACTCGGCGAGATCGAAGCCAGCGCCCGCTATTACCGCGACGACACCGGCCTGCACATCAATCTGTACTTTCTCGCGCTGGAAAACGGCTACGCACGCAACGTCAACGTGGCGTTCACCATCAACAACGATCGTCTGTTCACACTGCGCACCGACGAGTTGCCGGAAATCCGTGCGTTTTTTACGCATGCCTCGAAAAACGCCGATGGATACCCTACCCCTGCCAGCCTGCTGCTGGGACTGATCGACACGCGCGTGGGGCTGATGGCTGACGTTTTCGAAAAACTGCAAACGGATCTCGATGTGGTCAGCGGCAGCATTTTCAGAACCACGGCACACGGCATGACCGCCGCGCTGCAATCGCTGGCGCGCATTGAGGACATTAACGGCAAGGCGCGCCTGGGCTTCATGGAAAACAAGCGCGCCTATTCCAACCTGTCGCGTAATACCGATATCGTGGTCGATGCGGAAGCGCTGAGCGAATTGCTGCGCGACGTCGAATCGCTGATGGACTTCTCCGATTTCCTCGCCGACCGCACCAAGTTTTTGATGGATACCGCAATGGGCATGATTAACATTGCGCACAACCGGCGGCTCAATGTCTTCACCGTGTTGTCGGTGGTGTTGATGCCGCCGACGCTGATCGCCAGCATCTACGGCATGAA
>JAYVQD010000017.1:0-3172 GCA_043777275.1 Nitrosomonadales bacterium | reverse complement strand
GCGAAATCTCGCCGTTGCAAAAAAATCCGGCCAGCGGAATATCACCAAATACATCCTGAATCATTTTGAGCTCGCCCTTGCCCTTGCCGAACAGCGCTTCGCCGCGGCCGAGGCACGAGTAATACACGCCCGCCGACGGTTGCGCGTACAAGCCCTGCTTGATGCTTTCGAGCATGCGCGCCATGTCGTCGCGCGCGGTTTTGGCATCGCGCCGGCAAAACATCAGGCTGTCGCCCTTTTTCAGATACTCGCCGATGGCGATGAGCTTGCTTTGCGTGTCGATGCCCACCAGATTACGTGCCAGATAATCGCCGGTGTCGCTGCCGGGCACAGAGATGCCGGCGAAGATGTGTCCGCCGACGCGATTCAAGTCACCCGCGAGCTTCTCGCCGATGTCTTCGAGAAACACATCAAACGCGGGTTTGCCGTCCAGGCTGATCAGCACGTTACGCTGGCAACCGGTTACCGCGCGCGTGGGGCCGATGGGCGAACAGCCCTGCGTCAGCCGCGTGGCGATAACCACACTGTCCGAAAACGCCACGCCTGAAACACCGCCTTCGATCACGCGATCGGCGATGTGCAGATTGCGCCCGCGCGAACTGACCAGCCCGCCGACCAGAAATCCGCTTTCCACGCGCTTGGCCAGTGCCAGCGCCAGTTGTTCCATTTTTTCGGTCTGTGGATCGGCATGCACGATGGCAAAGTTGGGCGCCGCGCCGTCGCATTCCATCGCCGCCGTCGCGGCCGTGCCTTCATCGTTCACGCCGCTGAACACGCGAAAACTGCCCGCATCAAAATGGCCCGTCAGCGCCACCACCGCCGGCTGATCGAGATACTCCTTGCCGGTGGCGCACACGCCGATACCAACAGCCCCCACCCAATGCGCAACGCCGGTGCCCGACTTAAACATGGCGAGAATATCGTTCAAATGCTCGCCAATCACATCGGTGACATACAAAAACCCCAGCGTCCCGGCATTGGGGCCAATCTGCGCCAGGCAGGCGCTGGCCGCTTCGCGCCAATCGGCGCCTGCTGCGTGTCCATATCGAAAATCGGTCATAGTCGAGCCGCTCTTTCCATTCTGATTACCGCATAAACACCACAAGCACTATAACTGTAAGTATTTGTTTTTAAACAATTATTTATAAAAACAGACTTACACTAATTATGGTGCGGTTAGTTGCTTTCCTGCCACAGCGGTTCATTAGTCGCAGCAGACAGTGCATCGCGAATTTATTTTTTCTTTATAATCAAAGACAATAGTGCATAACCTCATGTTCCACCTAAAGTAACCGCGTGGCGCAAAACCAGTGATCCTGACGCATTGCAATTCGACGCAACACTACGTCTATCATACAAAAATATGACCCCATCCGTGGTGCTACCTTGACTCAAACCAAACCCGTCGTGCTGCGCGTGCTGGTCGTCGACGACAGCGAAACCATCCGCCGCAGCGCGGAAATCTTTCTGAAGCAGGCCGGATTCGAGGTCCTCATGGCTAACGACGGCTTCGATGCGCTCGCCAAAATCTGCGACCACAATCCCGATTTGATTCTGGTGGACATCATGATGCCCAAGCTCGACGGCTATCAAACCTGCGCCATCGTCAAGCAACATCCCGACTACGCCAGCACGCCGATCATTATGCTTTCCAGCAAAGATGGCGTGTTCGACCGCGCACGCGGCCGCATCGCCGGATCAGACCAATATTTGACCAAGCCGTTCACGCGTGACGGGCTGCTAACCGCAGTCAACAAACACCTGAGTCCGGCGGCAGCATCGTGACCACGGACAACCGTGCCAGCCTGCTGACACTTCTGCGCGCGCTGATCGACGGCACGCTGGGACAGGCGCAAGAGGCGATGGCAAAACACGTGGCGCAGGTTGCCGGCAACGCGGCGCTCGCGCCCTGCACGCTGCAACTGCATCAGGTCTATGGCGCACTGCGCATGGTGCGCCTCGACGGCGCCACGCGCTACAGCACCGAGCTCGAATCCGCGTTGCGCAACGCGATGCGCTCGGCGGCGGCAGATAAAACTGAAATCGAAAGCATCAGCCGCGCCATCGGCGCCCTGCGCGAATTCCTCAACGAGGTCGCCGCCGGCGGCGCCTACATCCCGCTGCGCCTGTTTCCGGCCTATCGCGAATTGGCGCGCGTCAGCGGCAATGAATCCGCAACGGAAAAAGACCTGTTCTTTCCCGACGCAACCGACGACTCGCCCGCGCACCCCGAGCCGCGCAGCATCACCGCCAGCGAGATGCCCGCGCTACTCAAAGAACTGCGTTCGCGCTACCAGCGCGGACTGCTCGGCTGGCTCAAGGCGAGCGCCACCACGGAAGGCCTCGCGCAAATGCGCGAGGTGCTCGACACGCTGCACAAGACCGCCGCGCAATTGCCCGAACCGCAAGGGCTGTGGTGGGCCGCGGCAGCATTGATAGAGGCCGTCATTGAAGCGCTGCCGGATCCGCAGTCCAACGACTGGATCGCGCGCGTCAAGCCGGTATTCAGCCGCATCGATTTTCTGCTGCGCGACCTTGCCGCACACGCCGATGCCGACACCAGCCTGGTGCATCGCGATGTGCTCTACGCCATTGCGAGCGCGCGCGTGGTGACGCCGCGCCTGCGCGAGGTCCGCGCCTGCTTTCGCCTCGACAGTTTTCTGCCCGACGCGAATACGCCCGGCGCTGGCGCAGGCAGCGCGCTGAAACCCGCGCTGGACGATGCGCGCGCGCGCTTCGAAAATATCAAGGACACCTGGACCGAGTACTCATCCGGCGAACCCAAACGCCTGGAACGCTTCCGCGCGATGCTGATTCCGCTGACCGAAAAAACGCACGAACTCGGCAACGCGCCCCTGGTGCAGTTGCTCGAAGCCATCAGTGCGGCGACGGCACATCTGCCGGAGCCCTATCCGCTCGACGGCCAGATCATGTCGCTCGAAATGGCCTCCGCGCTGCTGATGGCGGAGAACATCGTCCATCACTTCGACACCCTGCCCGACGATCTCGAACAGCAAGTCACCATCATGCGCGGCTGGCTGGCCGACGCGATGCAGGGCAAAACCAGC
Organism: Nitrosomonadales bacterium; assembly: GCA_043777275.1. Lineage (GTDB taxonomy): Bacteria > Pseudomonadota > Gammaproteobacteria > Burkholderiales > SG8-41 > UBA5216. Next base: position 104 of record JAYVQD010000017.1, on the reverse strand, counting down.
ACCACGTCGCCCCCCGGCCTGCGCGCCGACATCGTACAAAAAGTCAACGACGCGAAATTGCGCGTGGTTACCGCGCGTGAAATCCTCAAGTCCCTGGCGCAAGT
>JAYVQD010000016.1:0-3175 GCA_043777275.1 Nitrosomonadales bacterium | reverse complement strand
TCCGCCGCGATGTAAACCTCCATCACGTCGCGCGCTTCTTCGCCGGTGACCAGCACCGGACGATCACACGCAACGGCTTCCAGAAAATGTACCGTCTCGGCGGCCATCGGGCCGGCGTAGGTGTGTTCCACCGGCTCGCCGGGCATGGTGGACATCGGGTGCACGATGCCGGATTTCATGGTGGTCAACTGCGTGTCGCGATGCGTGTCATCGATAATCAGCGCGCCTTCGGTGCCGATCATTTCGATCCACGTCATCGAGAAATTCGGGTAGGCGGGCGGCAAGCTCCAGCCCGCGCACACCACGCACGACACGCCGTTGTCGAACGTCACCGTGATGTATTGCGTATCGGGAATATCCGCACCGGTGGATTCGCGCATCGCGCCGTAGTTCACCGTGGAATACACACGAATCGGTTTCGCCGGTTGCAGGCACCACATCACAAAATCAAGATCATGCGTGGCTTCCATGGCGGCGGGTGAGAGCTTCGAGCGACCAGTAATTTTTTTGCCCAGGCCGCGCCCAATGTGGCGGCTGACCAGTGCGCTCACCGGTTTGCCCAGCGTGCCATCGCGCAGCGCCTGTTTGACATAGGCGAATTTCGGATTAAAGCGCTGCGAGTAACCGATGCTGAATTTCAGATGGTTCTTTTTGGCGAGATGATTCAGTTCGTCGGCCTCGTGCAGCTCCAGCGCAATCGGCTTTTCCAGAAACACATGCTTGCCGGAAAGCAGGCACTCGCGCGCCATCGGGTAGTGCAGCATTTCCGGCGTAGCGGAGATGAACACGGCATCAACATCATCACGCTTGATGAGTTCTTTGTAGTCGGCAGTGGCGGTTTTGGCGTGGGTTTTGGCGGCGATTTCGGCCAGCCGCTCCGGGCGCGTTTCAACCACATGCAACTCATTCACCAAAGGATTCATTGCGCAGGTTTCCGCACGTATGCCGCCGCACCAACCGGTACCGATAATGCCTACATTGATTTGTTTCACTGAAAGATTCCTTGAAGATGAACAGAATAAAACACCACGGACTTAACTTTTTGCAGGCGCGTATTTTAGCGTATCGTGATGCTATCCAGCGCAAGGCGGGTATCGCGCGCATCGCATGGCCATCAAATCATAACTATTTGTTTTTACTGAATAAATGGATTTCATCCTCGCACTCGACCAAGGCACCACCAGTTCGCGCGCGATGGTGTTCGATCACGCGGGTGCGGTGCGCGCTATTGCGCAACGCGAGTTGCGGCAGATTTTTCCGCAGCCTGGCTGGGTAGAACATGACCCGATGGAAATCTGGGACTCGCAGCTTGCGGTGGCGCGTGAGGCGTTGGCAAAAGCCGGATTGGCCGCACGTGACATTGCCGCCATCGGCATCACCAACCAGCGCGAAACCACGGTGGTGTGGGACCGCGTGACGGGCATGCCGATCCATAACGCGATCGTGTGGCAGGATCGGCGCACCGCCGATCATTGCGAGGCATTGAAAGCCGAAGGCCACGGTGAAGACACCACACACCGCACAGGGCTGGTGCTGGACCCGTATTTCTCCGCCACCAAGATACGCTGGCTGCTCGACAACGTAGCCGGTGCGCGCCGTCTTGCGCAGGCGGGGCGGCTCGCATTCGGCACCATCGACACCTGGCTGCTGTGGAAACTCACCGGCGGTGCGGCGCACGCCACGGATATCTCCAACGCCTCGCGCACGCTGCTCTACAACCTACACGAGGGTGCATGGGACGACGTGCTGGTGGAGCGCTTTGATGTGCTGCATAACCTGTTGCCCGTGGTGATGCGCTCCAATGACATTTTCGGCGAAACCGCGCGCGGCGTGTTTGATGCGCCGATTGCCATCGCCGGCATCGCGGGCGATCAGCAAGCGGCGCTGTTCGGCCAGCGTTGCGTCAAGCCGGGGCTGGTGAAAAATACCTACGGCACCGGTTGTTTTATGCTGATGCATACCGGCAATGACATCGTCTGCTCGAACCATCAATTGCTGACGACCTGCGCCGCGCAGCATGGGGATGTGCGCGAATACGCGCTCGAAGGCAGCGTGTTCATCGGCGGCGCGGTAGTACATTGGCTACGCGATGGATTGGGCATTATCCAATCGGCGGCGGATGTCGAGGCGCTGGCCACCAGCGTGGCGGACAACGGCGGTGTGTACTTTGTGCCTGCCTTCGCGGGATTGGGCAGCCCGCACTGGGATCCGCATGCACGCGGCAACATCAGCGGCTTGACACGGGGAAGCACGGCGGCGCACATCGCGCGTGCCGCGCTGGAAAGCATCGCCTTTCAGAGCGCCGACGTGCTGGATGCGATGCAGGCAGATTCGGGCATTAACATCACAGAACTGCGTGTAGACGGCGGCGCGGCGCGCAACGATTTTCTGATGCAGTTCCAGGCCGACCTGCTCGGCGTGCCGGTAGTGCGTCCGCGCGTCACTGAAACCACGGCGCTGGGCGTGGCGTATCTGGCGGGGCTGGCGGTGGGTTACTGGAAGGGCGCGTTCGAAATCGATGCGCAGTGGCAGATGGAACGGCGGTTTGAACCCGCGATGGCGCGAGCACAGACGCAGACGCTACGCGCGGCGTGGCAACGGGCAGTGGGGCGAGCCAGGGACTAAGGAAATATCCCAGCCGATGATTTTTACGATTTTGCAACCCCTATTTTGCACTGTCGCCAAACGAAGCAACTGGGAGTCCTGTAAAATGCGTGGCGATAGGCAGTTTCAGAATGACTGCTTGGCGATTCCACTACGGCATCGCGTTGAGTAAAACCGGGTGAGTCAGTGACATGCAACAAGATCCAATCGACCTCTCGCAATTGGACGACCTTTTGGCAGGGGCTGGCGATGTAAACGACATACTGCATGAATTGCTTACCCAGTCGCGTATAGACCTTGTCGAATTGGAAAATGCCTTGGGGAAGCAGGACATTCCGGAAGTGGTGCGCGTGGCCCACCGCATCAAGGGTGCTGGCCGCATGGTGGGGGCGAACCAACTGGCATCCATATGCGAGGCCATGGAGCAGGAGGGCAAACAAGGCCGTCTGAAGTTCGAGGCCGAGGCGAAATCGGAACTGATGCGTTTGCTGGCGTGGCTGGACGCGCGTCTGAACCCCGCAACCAGCGCCAGGACTGCAAACGCATGAGCGACGCCAGCGGTTTGTTCGTG
>JAYVQD010000015.1:0-12472 GCA_043777275.1 Nitrosomonadales bacterium | reverse complement strand
TATGCGTCGGAGGCCAAGCCCGGCCCCATCACGATGTTCCACGGCCTGAAACGTTTGGAGGCTATCTGCTATGGCTGGCATTTACTTGCCCCGAAGATGTGTGCATAGAGTAGCCCGGAGGGAGAAAGGCCGGGGATGAGGGAGATTTTGTCGTGAAATATGGAAAGATCAATAATATAACTATTTGTTTTTAAGAGGTTATTTGTTATGTCGGAAAACGGGGATTTCCACCCGCGCGCGTAAACCTCCGCCGTCGCGCGGCAACAAGCGCACACAGCCGCCATGCATGCGCGCGATGCGATCCACGATAGCCAAACCCAAGCCCGTGCCACTGGTGCTGCGCGCAGCATCCATGCGCGTGAAGGGTTGCAGCATGCGCTCGGCTTGTTCGGGCGGAATGCCGGGGCCGCGATCAAGTACTTCGACGAACGCTGTTGATGCCGCGCATCCGGTGACTATCGTGACGCTATCGCCGTCATTGCCGCTATCGCCATGATCGTGACCATAGCGCAGCGCGTTGTCGATCAAGTTACCGATAAGCCGTTGCATCGCCAGCATGCGTAGCGGCAACGGTGGTACAGGACTGGTTTGAACCATCAGGTGCTTGCCGGCACGTTCGTAGCGCGCCGCCAAACTTGCGACCAGCGCATTGAGATCGCCATCCCGCGTTTCACTTTCTGAGGATGCCGCGCGCGCGAAATCCAGAAACTGGCTGATCGCGGCGTCGATGTCTTCGATGTCCTGCACAATACCGGCGCGCAGCGATGTGTCGCTCGTATTGTTACCACTGTCGAGCATTTCCACGCCCAGGCGTATGCGCGCGAGCGGCGTGCGCAGATCGTGCGACACGCCTGCCAGCAGTAACGCGCGCTCGTCGTCGAGCTTTTTGCGGTCAGCGGCCATTTGATTGAAGGCGCGTGACAGCGTGCGTATTTCCGATGGCCCGCTTTCATCGACGGGCGCGGGTGTCGCGCCGCTGCCCATTTGCTCGGCTGCCGTGGTTAGTGCGCGCAGCGGGCGATTGATGCGCGCGACAATCAGCACCGCGCCGCCCACCGCCAACAGCAGCACCAGCACGCCCCAGCCGATCCAGCGCAATGATTCATCGCTTGCCAGCCGTGATTCGGGCATCAATACCCAGAAGCCGTCGCCGTCGATGTCGAAACTGACCCACAGACCCTCGATGCCGTTGCGCGACAGCGTGAATCGCGTGTCGGGTCCCAACTGTGCGCGCAAATCGGCTTCGACGAATTCGTAAAAGCCGGTTTTTGGCAGCGGTGACAGTGTTTCGCCCGGCTGCGTCACATGCACTTGCACGCCTTCGCGCTCAGCGATTTCGCCGAGCAGGCTGTAGCGTTTGGAGGGTTCTGCCGTAACCAGTGCGGCACGCGTGAGATTAACCGTGCTGACGATTTGCTGCGATACTTGGCGCGCGCGCGGTTCGCGTGTGGAGACGCGGAATATTTGCAGCCACGCCAGATGTGCCAGCAGCAGTAGTGCGGCGATCAGCAGCACGCTGCGCGCGAGCAGGGTTCGGGGCCAGAGTGTCACCGGGTTCCAACGTCATGGAACGTCATGGCGTCGAGGATTTCCCATCGGGAATAAACACATAGCCAAATCCCCATACCGTCTGGATAAACGCGGGCTTGGCCGGATCCGGCTCAATGAGTTTTCGCACACGGGAAACCTGCACGTCGATGCTGCGATCGAAGGCGCCGAACTCGCGTCCGCGTGCCATTTCCATCAGCTTGTCGCGCGACAGGGGCGTGCGCGGATGTTGCACCAGCACTTTAAGCAAAGCGAATTCGCCACTGGTCACCGTGACTTCCGCGCCGTTTTTAGTGAGCGAACGTGTGCCGAGGTTGAGTTTGAATTCGCCGAACACCGCAATTTCAGTGTCGCTGGTCGGCGCGCCGGGCGGGCCCGCGGCGGGCCGCCGTCGCAGCACCGCCTGAATGCGTGCCACCAGTTCACGCGGGTTAAACGGTTTGGGCAGATAGTCGTCGGCGCCGACTTCCAGGCCGACGATACGATCTACCTCGTCGCCTTTGGCAGTGAGCATGATAATCGGGATATTCTCACTCGCGCCGCGCAGCCGCCGGCAGATGGCGAGGCCATCTTCGCCCGGCATCATCAGATCCAGTATCAGCAAATCGTAGCGTTCGCGCGCGAGATAGCGATCCATGTCCGTGCCGTTGGCAACCGTGCGCACGGCAAAGCCCTGCTCGGCGAGATACTTGTTGAGCAGATCGCGCAGGCGCACGTCGTCGTCAACCACCATTATTCGGGTTTTGGTTTCAGTCATGGTGCAATCCTAGCAATTTTGGGGCGTTTCAGGCCAGTTTTGTGATGAATCCGGTACAGGCAGTATGACGTAACAACTTGTTACAAATAGGGAAAGCGCCATTGTCCCAAGAGGACGCAAACGCGCTACGATACGCCCGGCTGTTGTCGCCTTGAGCCCGTAACAGTTGCTTACACAAAATGGGCGGCGGGTAACAGTCTGCTTACAACTGGATGCGACGATGGGTCAACGATGCGGATCGGGCGGCGTTTTGGATTGCAAGGGAACGCGAATCCCGGGTCATTGAAACAGGGTTCAGGTTTTGTTGAAAAGGAAGTTTACGCAATGCGCGCGATCAAAATCTTAACGGGAGTGGTGCTGTTGAGCAGCGGGTTGTCGATGCTGCCGGCCTCGGTTGCTTGGGCCGGTTCATTCGACGGCGCGATGTTCAGCGTGCAGGACCGTGGTTTTGGCGGGCACAAAGGTGGACAAACAGGCGGACAAGACAAGCGCCAGTTTCGCGAAGCTCGACCCCCGCAGCCTGTGCCACCCGACAAAGGGCGCGCGCGGGGACAATTGACGGAAGATGAACGCCGCCAGTTGCATCGCGATCTCGACAAGGCAAACCGCGAAATTTACGGTAGCAAACGCGATCGTTGATCATCTCACGAGGAGTAATGGCATGAAACATAAATGGTTGGTTTTGGTGACGGCTGCGTTGTTTCCGATGGCGGCGATGGCAGCAGACGGCACTTCCGACGGCAAACGAGCAGGTATGACCGCGGAGCAGCCTGAGCAACGTCAAGCGCGCATTGAGGTCTGTAAAGCGAACCCCGAAAAGTGCCACGCGGAACGCCGGGCGCAATTCGAAAAGCGCTGCGCCGAGAATCCCGAGCGCTGCAAGGAAATGAAAGCGAAGATGGCCAAGCGCATGGAAGAATGCAAAACCAATCCTGAAAAATGCCGTGCCGAGCGCGCCGCCGCCATGGACAAACGCTTCAAAAGCGCGGATGCCGATGGCAACGGCATGATCAGCCGTGCAGAAGCCGATAAGGCGATGCCGCGTCTGGCGCGCCGCTTTGAACGCATTGATGCCAACAAGGACGGGCAGGTAACGCGCGACGAAATGGCCGCTGCACGCAAGGCCCACTTCGAGCAGCGCAAGCGCGACAAGCCGGCTGCTACACCGAGCAAGATTTAGAAAGGCAGCGTCATGCGGCTGCTATCAGCGCTGATGGGGGTAGTGTTAAGCGGGGCAGCCAGTGTGAACTGCGCTGCCCCGCTGGGTTTTGACGACGCGCGCCACCTGCTGACGCGTACCGGCTACGCGGTCGCACCCGCCGACATCGACAGTTTCGCTCGACTGACGCGCGAGCAGGCGGCGGATCGCCTGTTATCGGCAACGGAAAAACCGCGCACCACGCCGCCGCCCGGCTGGGTGCGCGAGCCCGTGGTGTCGGCTCAACAATTGCGCGGCATGAGCGTCGAAGAGCGGCAGGCGTTTCAGCGCACTTACGTCATGCGCGGGATCGAGATGCGCGGCTGGTGGTTGCAGGAGATGGTGGTGACGCCGAGTCCGCTGACCGAGAAAATGGTGCTGTTCTGGCACAACCATTTCGTATCGAGCCAGCAAAAAGTACGTCAGCCGCAGTATTTGTATCGCCAGAATCTGTTGCTGCGTGAGCATGCACTGGGTAATTTTGGCGCATTTCTGCATGCTGTCGCACGCGATCCGGCGATGGTGATTTACCTCGACAGCGCTTCCAACCGCAAGGGGCAGCCCAATGAGAACTTTGCCCGTGAAGTGATGGAGTTGTTCACGCTGGGCGAGGGCCATTATGGCGAACGCGATATCAAGGAAGTCGCTCGTGCGTTTACCGGCTGGAGCATCGATCCTGAAAAAGGCGAGTTTTTGTTCCGCGCGAACGCGCACGATGACGGCGTGAAAACGGTGTTGGGACGCAGTGGTAACTTCGACGGCGACGCCGTGCTCGACATCCTGCTCGCGCAGCCGCACACCGCGGACTTCATCGTGCGCAAGCTGTGGCGCGAGTTCGTTTCCCCCGAGCCAGATGCGGCAGAGGTGCGGCGCCTCGCCAATGGGTTTCGCGACAGCGGTTACGATATTCGCGCCGTGTTGCGGGCGTTGCTGATGTCCGATGCGTTCTACGCGCCGCAGGTTCGCGCGACGCTGGTGAAGTCGCCGGTGGATCTGGTGGTGGGCACGTTGCGCCAGTTTCAATTCACCGCCGGTGACGTCGCGCCTTTCGCGCTGGTGGTGGGGCAGTTGGGGCAAAACCTGTTTTCGCCGCCCAACGTCAAGGGCTGGCCCGGCGGCGAGGCGTGGATCAACTCGACTACGTTGCTGGCGCGCAAGCAGTTTCTAGACCGCTTGTTCCGCTCCGAGGCACTAAAACCAGCGGGCCCGGCGGCGATGATGGGCGCGACCGCCATGGCCCCGGCATCGGCTGCAACCACGGTAGCCAATAATAATCCGGAGAACGAAATGCGGCAGCGGCTCCAGCGCGCCTTGGCGCAAGCCCATTTCGACAGCGAGCAGTGGCTGCATCAGGCGGGCAATGAGCCCGCACAGGTTCAGCGGCTGGTGCTGGCGACTGCGCCGCAACAACCCTTGCCTCCGGGTGCTACCGGCATTGAAGTCATCCGTCGTCTCACGCAAGATCCGGTGTATCAACTGAAATAGCGCTTGCGGAGATACCAGCCATGAATCGCCGTGAATTTTTAAGAGTCGCCGCTGCGGTCAGCATTCCCGTGACCGGCAGCGTGCTGGCATGGCTGCCGCAACACAGTTGGGCCGCCGCGAATTATCAGAAGCTGCTGATTCTGGTCGAACTTAAAGGCGGCAACGACGGCTTGAACACCGTCATCCCTTACGCCGATCCGCAGTATGCGGCGCTGCGCCCGCGCATCGCGATGGCGCGTGATCAAGTGCTGCCGCTGGACGAGCGTTCTGCATTGCATCCCGCCATGACGCCGCTGATGCCATTTTGGAATGCGGGCGAAGTCGCGGTGGTGCAGGGGGTGGGTTATCCCTCGGCGAACCTGTCGCATTTTCGTTCCATTGAAATCTGGGATACCGCGTCGAAAAGTAACGAGTATCTGCAAGACGGCTGGCTCGCGCGAACGTTCGCGCAGACGCCCGTGCCGCGCACGTACGCGGCGGACGCGGTGGTAGTGGGTAGCGCGGAAATGGGGCCGTTTTCAGGCAGCGGCGCGCGCGCCACGCGTACCATTGCGCTCACCAACACCGAACAGTTTTTGCAGCAGGCGAAACTCGCGGTGGTGGCAGGTCAGGCGCACAACACGGCGCTAAACCACGTGCTGCGCGTGGAGCAGGATATTGTGCAGGCGGCCGCCGGGCTGAATACGCAGCACACGTTTCGCACGGTTTTTCCGCAAACCGCTTTCGGTAACGCTATCCGTACGGCGTCGCAGGTAGCCGCCAGCCGCTCGGGTGTCGCTGCGATAAAGGTGTCGTTGAACGGCTTTGATACCCATAGCGGGCAAGTGGCGACCCAGAACCGGCTGCTCAAGGATTTGTCGGATGGACTGGTTGCCCTCAAAGGTGCGTTAGGCGAAATGGGCCGCTGGAACGAAACGCTGATCGCCACGTATGCGGAATTCGGTCGCCGGCCCCGTGAAAACGCCAGCGCGGGCACCGATCACGGCACGGCCAGCGCCCATTTTGTGCTGGGCGGTAAGGTTAAAGGCGGGTTGTACGGTCAGCGCCCCGCGTTGGATCGGCTGGATGGCAACGGCAATTTACCCTTCGCCGTGGACTTTCGCGACATGTACGCCACAGTGCTGGAGCACTGGTGGGGCATCAGCGCTACTGCTGCGCTGCGTGGAAAGTTTTCGCCACTGGATTTCGTTAAGGTATAAAAGTTAATAAAAACAAATGGTTATGATTTAGACCTCGCCTTGGATAGGCGGCGACCGGCGCAGGCATTTGGTACAGAAGTGCAATGTTCGGCGGGTAGTCCATTAATTGACCGCTATCAACAACTTGCTCGCATTACCTCTCGTGGAACGTTAGAATATCGCTTCCGCCGATGCGTTTTTTCCTGGCGGAATCCGAGATTTCCTATAAGAATCAGGGACGAAAGAGAGCACGATGCTAGCTACCCGGATACGCCAGAAGGACGGACTTTTCTATTTTGCGAGCTACCCGGCGAAAGCCGTGTTAGAGAAAGCGCGCTTTATTAGCCGCTTTTACGGCGAGGGGGAGGAAATCGCCGCACAGTCCGTGCCACAAAATGACGAAATAGCGCAGTTTATTGCGAGAGTTGAACGCAACGACGAGGCTTTTCAGCGTTCGTTGTCGCGCGCTAAAGTGAAATCGCTGCGCAATTTTTATGAAATGGCGCAAAGTCAGCCACCGATTCCCGGCACGGTGTTGCTATTCACCGCGGAAACGCTCAAATTTACCGCGCTCTCCGGACAAGAAAGCGTCGGCAACATGCAGGAGCCCGATTCAAAATATTTAATTATCGACGGCCAGCATCGGCTCGCTGCGCTACGCTTTTATTTGAAAGAGCATCCGGCCGAAGCCGCTGCGATAAACGTGCCGTGCATTATTTTCGATGGACGCAGCGAAGACTTCGCGGCCGAGATGTTCGTGATTATCAACTCCACCACCACGCGCATCAGCAAGAGCCATCTGATCGATCTTTACGAGCGCGTGTCCTGGGCTGATCCCGACAAGCGTTTTGCCGCGCGGCTGGTTGAAGATTTGTATCGCGAAGGCGACAGCCCGCTGCGTTATCGCATCAACCGCCTGGGTGGCCGCAGCCAGTTGGACAAATGGATTTTGCAGGCCGAGTTGTTCAACGAACTGCATCGCTGGATCAGCTTGGATTGGAAAAAAATTCGTTTAGTAACAAATAGTTATCGTGAAGGCGAGCGTTACTACGAAGTCATCCGCGATTTCTTCAAAGCGGCCGAAAAAGTGTGGGGCGATTCGTGGGATCACGACGGTTACATGGTGACCAAGCCGGTCACCATCAAAGCGATGATCCGCGTGTGCGCTGACCTGGCGCGCGTGGATGCCGATCCGGTGGATGGCCGCGTTAAACGCTGGGAAGCGCGGCTTCAACCGTGGAAAGAGCAAATGCGCTCGTTCCGTTCCGAAGGTTTCTACGAACGCTTTCCCGCCAAGGGGCAGATTGAGCGCGTTGCGCGCATCCATCGCGATCTCGCGCGCATGGCCAGCATTGAAGTGCGGGTGAACAAGGTGGCGGGTTAATCCGCCGTTCTTTTTAAAGACGGGCCAAAGAGCGCGCGAGATTATCGCGCGCTTTTTTTTCGAGGGGGTTTCGGAAATGCGCGGTCGAGTAAATCGACTCGCGCGCGAGAAAACCTTCCAGCACTTCGCGGCGTTTGCGGCGGAACAGGAACCCCGGCACCCAACGGTATTCGGCGCGCACCTGAGCCTCGTATTCGTCAAAGCGCGCTGCGTCGGCGCCGAGTATCGATAGATCGATATCGACCAGCACCTGTTCATCCGCCGTCTCAGGCAGCGCGTCGTGGCAGGTGGTCATGATGAGCGCGCGCACGCGAGTTTGTGCGTCAAGGGGCATGCCCGATTCACGCATGACGCGCACGGCCCAGTCGGCGCTTTTTTCTTCATTGTCCTTCGCGCGCGGCTCGTAGATCGCGTCGTGAAACCACAGCGCGAGCTCGACTTCCGGCGGGTGCTCGCAACACGTGTACGCGCCGTCGAAATGCGCGAGACATTCGTTGATGTGTTGCGCAGTGTGATAGTGGCGATGCGACTCGGCGTAACGCGACGTGAGTGCGGCAAATTCTTGTGCCGGTGCCGCCCCTGCTAAATCGCGCCACAGCGACTGCCATCGATCTTCTGTAAGCACTTGTTTTTATTGGGTATTTTTTGCGGCAGTGATCATGATTTCCACCAGTACATTGGTGCCGAGGCGCGCTTCCACCGTGGCGCGCGCCGGCGGACGCGTTTGATCGACCCACGCCATCCATGCTTCATCCATCTCGGGTTTAAGTGCCATGTCCGTGACGTAGATCGTGGCGCTGAGGATGCACGACTTATGGCTTCCGCCTTGCGCGAGCAGCGCGTCGATCTGGCGCAGCACGTCGGCAGTTTGTGCTTTCATACCGGCGTTCAGATTTTCGGCAACTTGTCCGGCGGTGTAAATGACGCCGTTGTACTCCGTCGCATCCGACAGCTTTTTCATCGGCGTGTGATAGATGATTTCACTCATAAGTTTTCTGGGTTTGGAGTTGGGAGTCGAGAGTTGAGAGTGGCGTCAGCGAGGCGCGAGGTTACTCTCAACGCCGAACGCTGAACTCCAAACGATCTTTTACTTGGCCGCGGTCACCATGATTTCTACGCGCGTTTCAGCCGAGCCGAGCTTGGCTTCGACGCAGGCGCGCACCGGTTTGTTGTTTGGATCAACCCATGCTGTCCATGCCGCATCCATCAACGATTTCTCGCTCATGTCCGCTACCCAGACATTGGCGGACAGAATTTTTGATTTATCGGTGCCGCATTCGGTCAAAAAGCCGTCGATCTTTTTGAGGATTTCCTCGGTTTGCGTTTTGGCATTGCCGGCTTTGTTGTCGGCAGTGGTGCCGGCGATAAAAACCAGATTGCCGTACTCAACAGCGCGGCAAAGGGTGGGGCCTGGGTGGTGACGTTTGATGGCGGTAGTCATAATATGATCTCCTATGATGAGTTGGTACGTACGGTATGGCGAACAGCGAGGCCTCGCCGCTTGGTATGATGTCGCGCTTTAGGCGCGCTGTCGAGTGCGCGCAACCGTTACACGGGAGACTCATGTGTTAAAAGACATCGATATACTCATTAGCGAAGTCGGTCCGCGAGACGGCCTGCAAAACACCAAGCAGTTCATGCCCACGGAGTACAAGAAGGCGTGGATCAGCGCCGCAGCGGCAGCGGGCCTGCGCGAAATCGAGGTGTGTTCATTCGTGCCGCCACAGCTGATTCCGCAGATGGTGGATGCGGCGGAAGTGGTGGCGCATGCGTTGACGATTCCCGGATTAAACGTTGCCGCGCTCGCACCCAACTTCAGAGGCGCGGTGCGTGCCATGGAAGCCGGCGTGCATAAACTGACGCTGACAATTTCGGTGTCGCGTGAACACAGTCTTTCCAATGTGCGCATGACGCCCGACGAGGCGATTGCCAGCGCCAAAAAAATCTGTGACTTCCGCGATAGTTTGCCGAAGGATAAGCGTCCGATTATCGAGTCGGGCTTGTCTACCGTATTCGGTTGCACACTCGAAGGCGCGGTAAGCGAAGACGAAGTGGTGCGCATGGCGATTGCGTCGGTGGAAGCAGGCTGCGACGAAGTGGGCCTCGCGGACACCACCGGCTACGCCAACCCGGCGCAGGTGCGCCGCGTGTTCAAAAAAGTGCGCGCGGCCATCGGCGACAAACTCTCCGGCGCGCATCTGCATAACACGCGCGGGCTGGGCCTTGCCAACGTAGTGGCAGCGCTCGATGTGGGTGTAACCACCTTCGACAGCTCGCTGGGCGGCCTGGGCGGTTGCCCGTTCGCGCCGGGGGCCACCGGTAACATCGTGACCGAAGACTTGGTGTTCATGTTGGAAGCGATGGGTCTGCGCACGGGTATTGATATCGACAAGCTGCTCGCCATCCGTAAAATTGTCGCGGAAGGCATGCCCGGCGAGCCGCTGTATGGTTATGTGCCGGATGCGGGCGTGACCAAGGGCTTTGTACCGGCGACAGCACGCAGATGAGGCTGGCGTGAATTTAATGCAAGGAGAAAAATCAACATGAAACCGCAACTAAGCCATGTGGGCATTTACGTCAACGATACCGAAGCCATGATTCCCTTTTATCAGGAGGTGCTCGGGCTGACCGTCACCGATCGCGGCATCAGCAGCAGCGCGAAATTGCCGATTACGTTTATGAGTTCCACGCCGGAGCAGCATCACCAGTTCGTATTGGTCGAAGGGCGTGCCAAAGATGCGCCGAGCACCATCAATCAGTTGTCGTTCAAGGTGGCGAGCTTGGCTGAATTGCGCGAGGTCGCGGGCAAAGTGACCGCGCGCAACATCAAGCTGCGGCAAACCAGTCACGGCAATGCGTGGTCGATTTATTTTCTCGACCCGGAGGGCAACCAGATTGAAATTTATCTCGACACGCCGTGGCATGTGGCGCAACCGCATGGCGATCCGATTGATTTTTCGTTGTCCGACGAAATGATTTACGCGCAGACTGAAGCGAAAGTGCGCGCCGATCCGACGTTTAAGCCCCGCGCGGCGCGCGAGGCGGAACTGGCGCGCATACTGGCATCCTGATTTAGTTTTAAGTATTTGTTTTTATTGATATTTTTATAAGGCAATCATGGCGCAGCCATTGGCGTTGGAAGGCATTCGGGTAGTGGAGTTTTGTCATGTGGTGATGGGCCCGGCCTGCGGGCTGGTGCTGGCGGACATGGGCGCGGAAGTCATCAAAGTCGAGCCGCTCGACGGCGATCACACGCGCAAGCTCACGGCCTCGGGCGCGGGATTTTTCCCGACCTATAACCGCAATAAAAAGAGTTTTGCCGTCGATCTCAAATCACCGCAGGGGCATGAAGCGGTGATGAAGCTGATTGCCAGCGCCGATGTGATTATCGAAAATTTCCGTCCCGGCGCGATGGACAAGCTGGGCATGGGTTATGAGGCGCTACGCACACTGAATCCAGCGCTGATTTATTGTTCGCTGAAAGGTTTTTTGCCGGGGCCGTACGAGCATCGCACCGGGCTGGATGAAGTGGTGCAGATGATGGGCGGCCTCGCGTACATGACGGGCGGGCGCTTCGGCCCGCTGCGCGCGGGTGCATCGGTCAACGACGTGATGGGCGGCATGTTCGGCGCGATTGCGATACTCGGCGCGCTGCATCAACGCAAAGCCACCGGCGAGGGGCAGTTCGTGCAAAGCGCGTTGTTCGAGAACAATGCGTTTTTGATGGGGCAGCATATGCTCGAAGGATTCGCCACCGGGCAGCCGGTGAAGCCCATGCCGGATCGTATACGCGCGTGGGCGCTGTACGACAATTTTAAAACGCTCGACGGCGAATTGGTATTTGTCGGCGTGGTGACGGACACGCAATGGAAAGTGTTCTGCGAGTCATTTGGCCTGAACGCATTGCTCGCTGATCCTGCATTGAAAACCAACCCGCAGCGTGTCGAAGCGCGCCCGCGCATTCTGCCTATCGTCACGGAGATATTCTCGAAGTTGAGCAAGCAAGACTTGATGGCGAAGTGTGATAAACTCGGACTGCCGTTCGCGCCCATTGCCAAGCCCGAAGATTTGTTCGGCGATCCGCATTTGAATGCGAAGGGCGGGCTGGTGCCGGTGACCATGCCGCACAGCGGCATTAAGACCAAGGTGCCCGGTTTGCCGGTGGAAATGAACGGCGCGCGTTTGACTACGCGGCTCGACATACCCAAGGTGGGAGAACACACACACGAAGTGTTGTCCTCGCTGGGTTATAACGCGGCGGAGATCGCCGGGCTTATGAGTGATAAATCCGTTTTTTCTTTGTAAACAAAACCTTATGAAGCTAATCGATATCGCTCGCGTGATCCGCAGCAAAAACGCCGGGCCGACCACGCTCACGCTGGATTTGTTGTTCAACGACGAAGCAGGTTATCAACTCGCGCTGAATTCGCCCGCGTTGCAGCCGGCGGCGATTGCGCCGCTGTATGGTTTGCGCGCGGATCAGGTGCAACTGATTCCGTATCCGCCGGCGATAGCGATCAAGATTGCAATGGATCGCACCATCGTCGCGGGCAGCCCCGGTGACCGTGATGTTTACGGCGCGCAACAACATACACCGCTGCTGGAGTTGGATCTATGAATGCCATTGAAAAACTGCGCGCGGAAGTGACCAGCGCGAACGGCCTCGCGCCGCTGCGTGTGTTGTCCGCATCCGGGCAGCTCGGTTACGGCGTGCCCGAAGCCGCGTTCAACGAAGGCGTGAAACGTAAGCCGCATTTCATTGGTTGCGACATGGGCTCGATTGATCCCGGCCCGTATTATCTGGGCAGCGGCAACATCGCCACCAGCGACGCGCAAACGCGTGGCGATCTGACCACGGTGCTGCGTGGCGCGCGTTCGATTAACGTGCCGCTCATCATCGGCACGGCGGGTTGCGCGGGCGC
>JAYVQD010000014.1:0-3183 GCA_043777275.1 Nitrosomonadales bacterium | reverse complement strand
CGACGATGCCGAACGGCCGCTGGCGCGTGGTGCGCATGCCGTTGGAGAAAGGCTGACTGACCGGATACACCGTGGCGTAGGTTTTTACGTCGATGATTTTCATGTTTGATTCCTTGATAAATGAGTGATGTAGCTCATAGTCCGTAGGGCGCCAATAAGCGTAGCGCATTGCGCCGAATGTGAGTAGCCGTCCGCCATACGGCGCAATGCTCTTCGGTTATTGCGCGCAACGTGGGCTGTTGGGTCATCCGGATCACCGCTTGGCGTTGGCTGATTTAGGGCTGAAGGACTGGTTCCAACCCTTTGGACTTGAGTACGCCGATGGCAAACGGTGTGGCAAGAAATTTGATCAAGTCCTGCGCAGCGTCTGACGACTTTGCGTTAGTGCTGATTCCTGCCGCGAATGCTACGTAGTCCTGCAGTTCCAGCGGGAACGCACCGGCCAATTCAACTCCTGGTGCGGCAACGATTCCCGGCACCACGGCGACGATAATGTCGACTTCGCCTGCTGCTACGCTCTTGTAGGGCATGCCGAGCCCCATCGGCCTGAGTTTGGGTTTCATCTCTTCGGCTATTCCCAGGCGGTCGAGCAGCATCTTGAACGAAGTAGCGCTGGCGCTTTCAGATCCGTGTCCAACGGTTGCAGCACTCAGCAGCGTACGCCTTGACGCGGCAACGGAACTTACGTCTGGCTTGGGAGCGCCCGCCCGGACGCCCACGCCCAAACCAACGTTGGCAACGGCAACACGGGATATGCCCGACACTTTTCCATCGTTGACCCATGCATCAATCGAACTTGCGTCGGTGATGACCAAGTCAAAGGCTTCGCCGGCATTGACCTCCTTCCTCACCACCGCTGTGCCGGAGAATCGTGGCACGATTTTGTGGCCTGTCTCTCCCTCAAATCGCGGGCCTATCTCTTTGAATACTGCTGCGAGTGGACCGCCAGCCATGACTCTTATTTCGGCAGCGTGAGTCGCGATGGCATACAAGGTCGATATAACAAGTGTGGTGGTTGTTGCTAAACGCAGTATGGCGGTCATGGTCATTCCCAAATGAAAAGTTGCGCCAATATTGCAGCCTACACAATTTTATCTGCACGCAACCGCGCAATCTCGTCCTTCGTATACCCATACTCCGCCAGCACTTCGTCGGTATGCTCCCCCAGCCGCGGCGGCAAAGCATGGATAGTCGCCGGGCTTGCCGACAAGCGATACGGCGCGGTGGGCACGGAGAACGGCGGCAAACCGGTATCACCCGTATCGTCAAACCGGTGAAAAAATTTACGATGCGCCAACTGCGGATGATGCACCGCGCGCGCCAGCGGCAGCACTTCCATCGCCGCGATGGCGGCTTTGTTGAGCAAAATTTCCCATTCCGCCGCGGTTCGCGTTGACAGCCTGCGCGTGATTTCTTCGTTGAGCGCTTTGAGGTTTATTGCCACGGCGGCATCGTTGCAAAAACGCGGGTCTTGCGGAATATCGGTGGCGTTCATCGCCTGCCACAGTTTCTCGCGGCGGTTGGGCGCGCCGGCGGCTATCGACAGATGGCCTTCCTTGCAGCGGTAGGTGTCGCTGACGTAGCCGCCTTTGCCCGAGGCGTTGCCCACCAGCGGCGGGGTTTCGTTGTCGTTGAGGGCTCGCTGCACTTCGCCGCCCATCATGGTGATCGCGGTTTCGAGCATCGCTACATCGATGGCCTGGCCCACGCCGGTGCGGCTGCGTTGAAACAGCGCAGTGACGATGGCGAGCGCGGCGGCGTAGCCGGTGGTGTAATCGACAATGGTGGAGCCGGTTTTCAGCGGCCCGCTTTCGGGCGTGCCGGTGATGCTCATCATGCCGCTCACCGCCTGCACCACGCCGTCGATGGCGGCGTCGCTTTTTTTCGGCCCGGTCTGACCGTAGCCGGTGACGGAACAAAAAATAATGCGCGGGTTGATTTTTTTCAGGTCATCGTAGCCGATGCCATAGCGCGCCATGGTGCCGCCCTTGAGATTTTCGATCACCACGTCAGCGTCTTTGGCCAGGCGACGAAACACCTCCTGCCCCGCCGGGGTGTTGATGTACAGCGACACAGAGCGCGTGTTGGCGTTGTAGGCGACGAAGTTGTGCCCCATCTTCGCGTCCTGAAACGGCGTCGGCGGAAAGCCCGAGGTGCGCGCGGAGTCGCCGCTTTCAGGATGCTCGATGCGGATCACATCCGCGCCGTGCATCGCCAGTTGATAGGCGGCGAAGGGCGCGGCGACCACGCGCGCCACCGCTAACACCTTGATACCCGTAAATGCCTGCTCTAGATCCATGTTGTCTCCGTCACTTTGCTCTCACTTTGCCTTTACTTTGCCCGCAGCCCCGCATCGCGCACCAGCTTGGCCATCGATTCGATTTGCGCGCGCAGAATCCTGTCGTATTCTTCAGGCCCGCCCGGCGCGGCAACGTAGCCGATGCTGTGCATGCGCTCTTTCATCTCGGGCAGATCGAGGATACGCAACACCTCTTTGCCGATCTGATGGATGATGTGGCGCGGCGTCCCGGCGGGCGCCAGCAAGCCGTGCGATGTTTCCGGCCGCTGAAACTCGGCGTGCGTTTCGCCCAGCGTTGGCACATCCGGCAGCACCGGCGTGCGCTGCGGGGTGATGACCGCCAGCGCGGTTAACTTGCCTTCCTTGATAAAGGGCAGCGTCACGCCCAGCGTGCCGACGTGATAATGCGCTCGTCCGCCCAGCACCTCGATCATCGAATCCGGCCCGCCCTTGAACGCCACATGCACCGCCTTGATGCCGGAGGCGAGATTGAATTTAATGCCGCTCAAGTGCGCCGCGCTACCCGCCGCGCTGCTGGATAAAATCATTTTTCCGGGCTGGGCCAGGGCGAGCGCGATAAAGTCCTTGACAGATTTCACGCCCAGCGCGGGTGCGGCGATCAGTATGTTGGTGCTGATGCCGATGTGCGCGGCGCCGATGAAATCCTTCACCGGATCGTAGGGCAGGTTCGGCTGCATCGCCGTGCTGATCACAAAATTCGGCAGCGCATACAACAGCGTGTGACCGTCCGCCGTGGCTTTGGCGACGGCACTCGCAGCCAACACGCCGCTCGCGCCCGGCCGGTTATCCACAATCACCGGCTGCCCCCAACTCTCGCTCATTTTCTGCGCGATAAATCGCGCCAGACCGTCGGGCTGACTGCC
>JAYVQD010000013.1:0-3184 GCA_043777275.1 Nitrosomonadales bacterium | reverse complement strand
GTTCAGGCTGCCGCGTATTACCGGTTATGTTCTGGTCGGCATGGCGCTCGGCGCGAGCGGCCTGAAGTGGCTCGACGAAAAGCTGATCGGCGAAGCGTGGATATTTGTGGATATCGCGATTGGCCTGGTACTGTTTGATTTGGGGCGGCGTCTCGACCTGGGCTGGTTGCGGCGCGACCCATGGCTTGCCGTCACGGGGGTGGCGGAAAGCGCGCTGGCATTCGGCTGTATTTATTGGGCGCTGTTTTTTTTCGGTGTGCCGCCGCTGTATGCCGCAGTGGCTGCGGCGATCGGCATTTCCACCTCGCCCGCGGTGCTGATGCTGGTGGTGCAGGAGATGAAGGCCGAAGGGCAGGTCACCGAGCGCGCGCTGCACCTCACGGCGATCAATAATGTAATTGCGTTCACACTCGCGACCATGCTGATTTCCGGCATCCACAACGAGTACGACGCGGGCTGGATGATGGCTGCGCTGCATCCGGTGTACCTGCTGTGCGGCGCGTTGCTGCTGGGTTACGTTGCCAGCCTGCTGTCGCTCGCGCTGGTGCGCGGGCTGGGCAAGCACCCGGATCGTCACTACGTCGTACTTTTGGGCATGGTGGTGGCGATGGTCGGCGTGGCGCGCATGCTGGAGCTGTCTGTGCTGCTGTCGCTGCTGACCTTCGGCGTGCTGGTGCGTCACCTCGATACGCGCCACGATCTTGATGCGGTGGATATGGGGCGCGTCGGCCAATTGTTTTTTGTGGTGCTGTTCGTGTTAAGCGGCGCCAAACTCGCACTGCCGGAATTGCTGACGGGCGGCGCCCTGGCACTGGTTTACGTACTCGCGCGCTTCGCCGGCAAGGCGATCGGGGTGATGAGTTTTACCGGTTTTTCCGGCGTGCGCGCGGGCACGGCAGGGCTCATCACCATTGCGCTGATGCCGATGTCGGGCGTCGCGCTGGCGATGGTGCAGGGCACCAGCAATCTGTATCCTGAATTCGGCGCAAAGCTTGCGGCGATCGTGCTGGCGGCGGTGCTGATCCTGGAACTCGTGGGGCCGATTGCGGTGCAGTTCGCATTAAAACGCGCGGGCGAAGCCGGGGAGGAAACGTGAGCGCGCTGATGAATACACGTGTGAATACGCAATCGAGCCCCGCGATCGGCGACGAGATGGATTTCAGGCCTTCGCCTTCGCAGTCGGTGGGGGTTGAGCTCGAATTGCAGATACTCAATTCGCGCGACTATAACCTCGGGCGGGATGCCGCCGATTTGATACAGATGGTGGAAAAAAACGGTTGCCCCGGCGCGGTGAAGCCCGAGATTACCGAAAGCATGGTTGAGATCAATTCGTCCATCCATCAAGGTCATGAGTCGCTGGTGCTGGAGCTGGTGGCGATACGCGATGCCGTAACGGCGGCCGCTGCGCGGCTCAATTTGTGCATCGCGGGTGGCGGGTCGCACCCGTTTCATAAGTGGAGCGAGCGGCGCATCTATCCCACCGAGCGCTTCAAGCATCTGCTCGAAGTGTACGGTTACCTGGCGAAGCAGTTCACGATTTTTGGTCAGCACGTGCATATCGGCTGTCCTGACGGCGACTCGGCGATTTATCTCACGCATGCGCTCGCGCGCTACGTGCCGCATTTCATCGCGCTATCGGCGTCGTCGCCGTTTCAGCAGGGCGTGGATACGGCGTATCAGTCGTCGCGGCTTAACACGATGAGTGCCTTTCCGCTGTATGGGCAGATACCGTTCGTCCACACATGGCGCGAATTCACCGATTATTTCACCAAGATGCGCGGCTACGGCATTGTCGAAAGCATGAAGGATTTTTACTGGGATGTGCGGCCGAAGCCGGAGTTCGGCACGGTGGAGATCCGCGTGTTTGACACGCCGCTCACCGTCGAGCGCGCGGCAGGGTTGGCGGCTTACGCGCAATCTCTGGCGTGTTACCTGCTCGCCAAGCGGCCGTATGAGCCGTCACGCGACGTCTATGCGTTGTATAACCACAACCGCTTCCAGGCATGCCGCTACGGACTGGAGGGTACGCTGGTCGACGCCCATACCCAGCGCCATGCCGGTTTGCGCGACGAAATTCTCGACACCATGACACGCATCGCCAGTCACGCCGTTGCGCCGGGCAACGCTGCCGCGCTGGTGCGGCTTGCGGCCGCGGTGCGCGGGGGTGAGGGCGACGCCGCATGGCTGCGCAAGACCTACGACAAGCACAAATCGCTGAACGCGGTCGCGCGATTGCAAAGTGATTTGTGGATGAACCGCCTCGTGGAGTGATGATGCCCGGAAAAACATTACGCATAGGTCTGTCGCCGCGCTTTCTGCACCCGGTGCCGTCAGAGATGGGATTCAGAGGCAAAACGCTGCAATATCTGGAAACCTCGGTCGCGCATTGGCTGATGACCCTGAACGCGCTGGTGTTCATGATTCCGTCGATTCAGAGCGGCGGGCTGCTGCGTCGCGGCAACATACGCATTGCCGACTACGTGGATGCGCTCGACGGGCTGGTGTTACAGGGCGGCGCGGACGTGAGCCCTTTGACGTACGGCGAACAACCGCTCAAGAAGCAATGGGAGGGCGACCGCATTCGCGATACGTATGAGATCGATCTGTTGCAGGAGTTCGTCGCCGCCGGCAAACCGGTGCTGGGTATTTGCCGTGGCTTGCAACTCATCAATGTGGCGTTCGGCGGCACGCTCTACCAGGACATTGCCGAGCAGAATGCCGGCAAACTGAATCACTACCACGCGGATGCCTACGATCAGCATTTTCACGAAATCTCGTTTGTCGCCGGCGGCGGTCTGGCGCGGCTCTACCCCGGGTTGGGCGCGGCGCGTGTGAACAGCATCCATCACCAGGGGGTGAAGACGCTGGGCAAGGATGTCACGGCCGAGGCACTATCGGCGCCGGATGAAATCGTCGAAGCGCTGCGCTGGCAGGGACCGAGCTATGTGACAGGCGTGCAGTGGCATCCGGAATTTCTGGATCCGAATGACCCCGGCTTGCTCAATGGCGAGCCGCTGCTGATGGAGTTTCTTGAGGCGGCTGAAAAGGCGCGCTTGCCGGCGGCGGGCCCCAAGGGCGACGCGAAGCACTGAACTGAGCGCTGAACTGAGCGCTGAAGCCCTTTCTGGCGTTGCGGCAATTGGTGTAGCATCGCCTTTCCACTTTCGTGCCTATGCAACTCACC
>JAYVQD010000012.1:0-12508 GCA_043777275.1 Nitrosomonadales bacterium | reverse complement strand
GAATGTCTGCCATGAACCCTGTGAACCCACTGCTTGATTTCTCCGGCCTGCCGCGCTTTGCGGACATCAAGACCGAACACGTGACCCCGGCGGTGGATACGCTGCTGGCCGAATGCAACGCGGTGATTGAAAAAATTTCCGCTGACGCCACGCCCGCGACGTGGCGCGATTTTATTGAGCCGCTGGAAAACGCCAATGAGCGCCTCGGTCGCGCGTGGGGCCAGGTCGGGCATCTGAATGCGGTGATGAACAGCGCCGAGCTGCGCGAGGTGTATAACGCGAACCTGCCGAAGCTCACGGCGTATTACACAGAGCAAGGGCAGAACGAAAAATTATTCAATAAAAACAAATACTTACGATCATCCCCGGAATTTGCCACGCTGTCGCCCGCGCAACAGAAGATCATCGAAAACGATCTGCGTGATTTTCGTTTAGGCGGCGCGGAATTGGCGGCGGATAAAAAGGCGCGCTTCAAAGCGATCTGCGAAGAACTGTCAAAATTGGAATCGCGTTTTTCGGATAACGTGCTGGATGCCACCAACGCGTTTGCGCATTTTGTAGTCGATGAAAAAGGTTTGTCGGGACTGCCCGACGATACACGTGCCGCCGCTCGCGAAGCGGCCGAATCTGACACAGCGGTCGACAAAAAACCCGGCTGGAAATTCACGTTGCACGCGCCGTCGTATCTGCCGGTGATGCAATACGCCGATGACCGCGCGTTTCGTGAGCTGATGTATCGCGCATCCAGCACGCGCGCTTCCGAATTCGGCAAGCCGGAACTCGACAACACACCGCTGATCGCTGACATCATCAAGCTGCGTCGCGAACTGGCGCAGTTGCTGGCCTTCAACAACTACGCCGAATATTCGCTTGAACCCAAGATGGCGGAATCGCCGCAGCAGGTGATCGATTTTCTCAATGAACTCGCGGTGCGCGCCAAGCCCTGTGCCGAGCGCGATCTGAAGGAACTGAGCGATTTCGCGCGCGCGGAACTCGGCATGAACCAACTCGACGCGTGGGACATTCCCTACGCCTCGGAAAAACTGCGCGTGTCGCGCTATGCGTTTTCCGAGCAGGAGGTTAAACAATATCTGCCCGAAACCACTGTCGTGCCCGGCATGTTCAAGCTGATCGAAACGCTCTACGGCCTGACCATCACCCCCACCGAAGCGCCGTTGTGGCATGCCGATGTGCGTTTTTATTCGATACACGATAAATCCGGCACGCTGGTGGGGCAATTTTATCTCGACCTTTACGCGCGCAGCACCAAACGCGGCGGCGCATGGATGGATGATGCCATCACGCGGCGGCGGCTCGCGTCGGGCGTGCAATCGCCGGTGGCGTATTTGAATTGCAATTTTTCCGCGCCGCTGGGTGGAACGTCTGCGAGCAGTGAGCAGGGCCCCGCGAAGCGGGATGCGAACGCCCGTGAGTCGGACTTAGCGGCCGCCTCGGAAAACGCGCCCTCCTTCAACTCGGGCGGCGGTCGCCAGCCCGCGCAGTTCACGCACGATGAAGTGATTACGCTGTTCCACGAATTCGGCCACGGCCTGCATCACCTGCTGACGCAAGTCGATTACCTTGGTGTGTCGGGCATCCACGGCGTCGAGTGGGATGCGGTCGAGCTACCGAGTCAGTTCATGGAAAATTTCTGCTGGGAATGGGATGTGCTGCGTCCCATGACGCGGCACGTTCAAACCGGCAAGGCGCCTGCGAGCAGGGAGCAGGGTTCCCGCTTGCGGGATGCGACCGACCGCGAGTCTGGCGCAGCGACGCCGGGCGCAGGCGCCGCATCCGCCTACGGGGTCACATCCCCTGAAGGGGCACCTGTTCCGCCCTACGGCGTCGCGTTGCCCAAATCGCTGTTCGACAAAATGATCGCGGCCAAAAACTTTCAGAGCGGCATGCAGACCCTGCGGCAGATCGAATTTTCGCTGTTTGATCTGGAACTGCATTCGAGTATTGCGCCTGACATGACGGCGCTCGATCTCGCGCGCGATGTGCGCTCACGCGTGGCGGTTATTTTTCCGCCCGATTACAACCGCTTTCCCAACAGCTTCTCGCATATTTTCGCGGGCGGTTATGCGGCGGGTTACTACAGCTACAAATGGGCGGAAGTGTTGTCCGCGGACGCGTTCAGCCTGTTCGAGGAAAAAGGCGTGCTCGACCCGGCGATCGGCCAGCGCTTTCGCAATGAGATTCTCGCGGTGGGCGGCAGCCGCCCGGCGCTGGAGTCGTTCAAGGCGTTTCGCGGACGCGAACCCTCGATGGATGCCCTGCTGCGGCACAACGGCATGGCCGCCTGAGTTTTTTGCAGGAAGTTTTCGCGGGTGCTACAGTGAATGCGCATGACGCGAACCCACTAACGAGGAACAACATCATGAAAATCTGCAAACATTTTTTCTGGATACTTTTGTTTGTTACGTTATCAGCGAACGCGGCCCAGTTGTATCGTTGGGTCGATGCCAAAGGCAACGTGGAGTGGCGCGACACGCCGCCGCCCGCTGCGGCTGCCGCCAAGAAAATCGAGCAGCGCAAAATCGGCGACAACGTGATCTCCACCACTGAGGTGCCGTATGCGGTGCAACTCGCCACGAAAAATCATCCGGTGACGTTCTGGGCGTCGCCTGAGTGCGGCAACGCCTGCAACCTGGCCCGCGCGCATCTGACCAAGCGCGGCACGCCGTATACCGAGCAAAATCCGCAAGCCAATACCGAAGCCTTCAAAAAGGTCTCCGGTGGTTTGGAGATGCCGTATCTGCAAGTCGGCGCGATGCGGGTAAAAGGTTATCTCGAATCGGAGTACGACAACACCCTCGATTCGGCAGGTTACCCGCGTACCAATGTCGCGCAGAAACCCAAGCCGACACCGCCCGTGCCCAAACCTGCTGCTGCTGCCGCCGGCACGAAGCCTGCCGCGGTGCCGGCAACACCGCCCGCAGCATCCACACCGCCTCCGGCCGCCGCAGCGCCAGCCAACAGCTATAAATAATAGTGTTTAAAAACAAATAGTTATGCGCATCGCCACATGGAATGTCAATTCGCTGAAAGTGCGCCTGCCGCACGTGCTCGCGTGGCTTGCGCAACACAAGCCTGACGTGCTGTGCGTGCAGGAAACCAAAACCGAAGACGTCAATTTTCCGGCGCAGGCGATTGCCGATGCGGGCTATCTGCCGCTCTACAGCGGACAAAAAACCTACAACGGCGTGGCCCTGCTCTCACGCGCGACGTGTGCCGCGGGCGCTGATGTGCAAGCGGGCATCCCCGGTTTAGAAGACGCGCAAAAACGCGTACTCGCGGCGACCTATGGCGACACGCGCGTGATTTGCATCTACGTGCCCAATGGCGAGTCGGTCGAATCCGACAAGTATCAATACAAGTTGCGCTGGCTCGCCGCGCTGACCGAATGGCTGCGCGCGGAATTGCAAAAGTATCCGAAGCTCGCGCTGCTCGGCGATTACAACATCGCGCCCGAAGACCGCGACGTATGGGACCCGAAGGAATGGGAAGGCAAAGTACTGTTCAGCGCGCCGGAACACGCGGCGTTGAACGGCTTGCTGGCGCTGGGCTTGAAAGACAGCTTCCGGCTGTTCGATCAGCCGGAGCGATCCTTCACCTGGTGGGATTACCGCATGAAGGCATTTCAGCGCAAGCTGGGCATGCGCATCGATCACATACTGTTGTCAGAGCCGCTGGCAAAAAGCTGCACTGCCTGCGCGGTGGATATCGAGCCGCGCAAGCTCGAACGGCCATCGGATCATGCGCCGGTGTTTGCGGATATCCGCGCCTCAGTGATGTAGCGCCGAACTATTCGCCCTTATCGTCCAGCCCCAACTCCTGCACCTTGCGCGTCAGTGTGTTGCGGCCTATGCCGAGCAAATTCGCCGCCTCGATGCGCCGACCGCCGGTCTGCGCCAGTGCCTTCAGGATCAATGCTTTCTCAAACTGCCGGGTGAGTTCATCCATGATGCGCGTTTCGCCACGCGCCAGACGCGCCTCGGCTTCGCGTTCCAGGGCGTTGATCCAGTTTTGATCGGAGGGCGCAACGTTTTCGGCGCGGATCTCCGGCGGCAAATCTTCGATCTCGATTTGCGCGGCAGGCGCCATCACCGTCAGCCAGTGACACAGGTTCTCCAACTGCCGCACGTTGCCCGGAAAATCCAGCGACGACAGGTATTTGACCACCGGCTCGGAGAAGCGCTTGGCTTCGACGTTCAACTCGGTGGCGCTCTTGCGCAAAAAGTGCCGCGCCAGCAGGGGAATATCCTCGCGCCGCTCGCGCAGCGACGGCAAGCGCAGGCGAATCACGTTCAGCCGATGAAATAAATCCTCGCGAAACAAGCCCTGCTTCACGCGGGCTTCGAGATCCTGATGCGTGGCGGCGATCACGCGCACGTTGGCGCGAATCGGCTGATGGCCGCCCACGCGGTAGTAGTTGCCATCGGACAGCACGCGCAGCAGCCGCGTCTGCAACTCGGCGGGCATGTCGCCGATTTCATCCAGAAACAAGGTGCCGCCCTCGGCTTGCTCGAAGCGCCCGCGGCGCGTGGTTTGCGCGCCGGTGAATGCGCCGCGTTCGTGGCCGAACAGTTCGGATTCCAGCAGCTCCTTCGGAATCGCCGCCGTATTGATGCCGATAAACGGCAGCTTCGCGCGCGGGCTATGGCGATGCAAGGCGTTGGCGACGAGTTCTTTGCCGCTGCCGGATTCGCCGGTAATCATCACCGTGGCGTTCGACGCGGCAAGCCGGCCAATGGCGCGAAACACATTCTGCATCGCAGGCGCCTGGCCGAGTATTTCGGGCGCGGCTTCCTCCGGCTCTATCGCGTCCGGCGCGGCCTGGTTGTTGTTCAGCGCACGGCGGATCAATTCCACCGCATGATCGACATCGAACGGCTTGGGCAGATATTCATAGGCGCCGCCCTGAAACGCGGTCACCGCGTTTTCGAGGTCGGAGTACGCCGTCATGATAATCACCGGCAGCGTGGCGTGCCGCTCACGCACCTTTTGCAGCAGAATCAGGCCCGATTCGCCGGGCATGCGGATGTCGCTGACCACCACCTGCGGCGTTTCGGTATCGAGCGCATGCAGCGCTTCCATCGCCGATGAGAACGTGCGGTAGGCGATGTTCTCGCGCGCCAGCGCCTTTTCGAACACCCAGCGGATGGATTTGTCGTCGTCGACGATCCATACGGGACTTACCGACATGGCCAGCTTTCGAAATGCGCCGGCAGGAAACGCGGCAGGTGCCGCAGGGGAGAGAGCGGGTTGCATGGTGGTATTCCTTTATCGCTGTGCATGGAGCTTTTGTTGCGGGCAATGGCCATAACTTTAGGCAACCGGTGGCGGCGCTACTGCGCGCGCACCGGCATCGCGTGTTCCGGGGTTTCCGCCACCGGCAGCAACACGGTAAAACAGGTGCGGCCCGGCGCGCTTTCAAACGTGAGTGCGCCATTGTGCTGGCTGACAAAATTTTGCGCGATGGTCAGGCCCAGACCACTGCCGCCGTCGCGTCCCGATACCAGCGGATAGAACACCCGTTCGCTGATTTCGGGTGGAATGCCGGGACCATTATCGGTAACACTGATTTCAATCGCGTGACGATAGCGTTTGCGCGCCAGCGTTACCTGTCGCGCCGCGCGCGTTTTGAGTTCGATGACGCCATCGGGAGTGTCGGATTCGGTCAGCGCCTGCGCGGCGTTGCGCGCGACATTCAGCGTCGCCTGAATCAATTGCTCGTTATCGCCGTAGATCATCGGCAGGCTCACGTCGTAATCGCGCGTGATGGTGATGGTTTTGTGGAACTCCGCGAGCAAGACGCTGCGCACGCGCTCCAGCACTTCATGGATGTTCAAATGGGCCGGACGCGGCACGCTATGCGGCGACAGCAGGCGGCTCATCAACGCCTGCAGGCGATCGGCCTCTTTGATGATGACCTGGGTGTATTCGTGCAGCGCGGGATTTTCGAGTTCATGGTCGAGCAGTTGCGCCGCACCGCGTATGCCGCCCAGCGGATTCTTGATTTCATGCGCGAGGTTGCGCATTAACTCGCGATTGGCGACGCTTTGATCGAACACGCGCTCCTCGCGCGCGATGCGCAGTTGCTGCTCGATCTGGCGGAATTCAACGAGACAACCCTCAAGATCAAAGGCGCTGCCGCGCTCGATGGGCGTCACGGTGCAGGTGAGGTGCAACCGCGCGCGTCCGCTCACCGCGATGGCCAGATCATGTTCAGAGAAGCTGCAATTATTCTTGCGCGCGTACTGGAGCGCCCCGGCCAGCAACTCGGGATCGGCGAACACATCGGCAATGGCGCGCCCCACCACTTGTTGGCTGCTCGCTTCCAACAGGTTTTCAGCGGCGGGATTCACATAGCGCAACACATCTGCGTCATCCACGAGGATCACTGCGGTGGCTAATAAATCGAGTCCTGAGAATGCGGCGGGTGTCATGATGTCGTTCCAGACTTCATGATGAGCAAGAAGCAGGCCAGCCAGCGGAAAACGCTGTCTCGCCGTAACGGCCTATGCCAGCTATGGCAGAACGAATTAACGAATATTGCCCAACTCTTTTTTGAGGTTGGCAATATTGTCTTCGTGCAGTTTGACTTTCTTTTGAAACGGTTCGATGCGATCGAGCATGCGTTGCGCATTGCGTTCGCTGCCCAAGCGGGTGTTTTCCTGCTCCGTGAGTTCCTTCTTCGCGACTTGGAGGTTTCTTTCCTCGTTGACCAACTCGGTTTCGAGGATTTTTTTGCGGTCGCCGTCGCGTTGCTGCTGCACTTGCGGCGCTACTTTGGGAAAGCCCTCCGGCGACGGCGTGCTGGCCGCTTTGCCGCCAGGCGGCGGGGACGACACAACATTGGGTGTAATCGTCAGTTGTTTGCAGCCCTTCGCATCGGCCTTGATATTGGTAAAACGCTTGCCGCCACCGGGCTCTTCGCATTCCCACATATCCGCATCCGACGGCCCTGCTACCACGCCGAACAAAAGCGCAAACATCACTGGCAAAGATCGCTTCGCTAACATCGATAACCTCATGAATTCGCTGATAGGGCAAATAACGTCGCATACTGTAGGTGGTTGACGGCACGACCTCAAGGTAATTACATAAGTATTTGTTTAAAAACGATAATATTATTCGCCCTATTTTGGTGCGTCGAGGGTTTCGGGTATTTTAGACACAAAAAAAGCGGGCCGAAGCCCGCTTTCTGATTGCTGCGTGTAGTGCAAACTGCGGACGTTACGAACAGCCTGATTACAGACTGTAGTAAAGCTGAAATTCAATCGGATGCGTGGTCATGCGGAAGGCGGTGACTTCTTCCATCTTCAGCGCGATGTAGGCATCCAGCATGTCGTTGGAGAACACGCCGCCGCGCGTGAGGAACTCGCGGTCTTTGTCCAGATGCTCCAGCGCCATGTCAAGCGACGAGCATACGTTCGGCACTTTTTTGGCTTCTTCGGGCGGCAAGTCATACAGGTTCTTGTCGATCGGGTCGCCGGGATGAATTTTGTTTTGCACGCCGTCCAGGCCGGCCATCATCATCGCGGTGAACGCCAGGTACGGGTTCGCGGTCGGGTCGGGGAAGCGCACTTCGATGCGGCGGCCTTTGGGGCTCGACACAAACGGAATGCGAATCGATGCCGAACGGTTACGCGCGGAATACGCCAGGTTGATCGGCGCTTCAAAGCCGGGCACCAGACGCTTGTAAGAGTTGGTGCCGGGATTGGTAATCGCGTTCAGCGCCTTGGCGTGCTTGATGATGCCGCCGATGTAGAACAAGGCGAATTCGGACAAGCCCGAATAGCCGTTGCCGCTGAACAGATTTTTGCCGTCTTTCCAGATCGATTGATGCACATGCATGCCGGAACCGTTGTCACCGACCACGGGCTTGGGCATGAAGGTTGCGGTTTTGCCGTAAGAGTGGGCCACGTTATGAATCGTGTACTTCATGATTTGCAACCAGTCAGCGCGCTTCACCAGGCTGCTGAACAAGGTGCCGATTTCGCACTGGCCGGGCGCTGCCACTTCGTGGTGATGCACTTCCACCGGCACGCCCTGCTCTTCGAGTGCCAGGCACATGGCCGAGCGAATATCCTGCAGCGAATCCACTGGCGGCACGGGGAAATAACCGCCCTTGACCGCCGGACGATGGCCCATGTTGCCGCCTTCGTATTCTTTGCCCGACGACCACGGCGCTTCGCTGGATTCGATTTTCACGTGTGAGCCGGACATATCCACGCCCCACGTCACCGAATCAAATATGAAAAATTCCGGCTCAGGGCCGAAGTAGGCAGTGTCGCCCAGGCCGCTGGATTTCAAATACGCTTCGCCGCGCTTGGCGAGTGAACGCGGATCGCGGTCATAACCTTTTCCGTCCGACGGCTCAACCACGTCGCAGGTCAAAATCAACGTCGGCTCATCGGTGAACGGATCCATACGCTGCGAATCCGGATCCGGCATCAACAACATGTCAGAGGCTTGAATGCCTTTCCAGCCGGCGATCGACGAGCCATCAAACGCGTGGCCGTCGGTGAATTTGTCCGCGCCAAACATTTTGGTGGGCACGGAAACATGCTGTTCCTTGCCACGGGTATCCGTAAAACGCAGGTCCACAAACTTGACCTCGTTGTCTTTGATCGACTTCAGTACATCAGCGGCGTTAGCCATTTTGTTTCTCTCCTAACGGGTATAAATGAATACAACAGGTGCAAAACCACTAGCGTCTGCATCAGCATGAAGCATGCCAAGCTGCCGCGCGGGATTGGCATTGTGCCACAAGGCAACTTGCGACTAAACCCAAGCGTGAACGCACCAACGTGGTGCGCATAGTCTCGTTTTTGCATTGCATTGGTGCAATACGATGACGTAACCAGTCGCCGCTTGAATTTTCATTCGGAAATTTCCGGGCGTCAGTAAAAATACAATAAAAACAAATACTTACGAAATTGGTATGCGCCCACTCACTTACACTCACCCATCGGCAGCCCGGCACGCGAAAATGCATCGGGTAAACTCATCCGTTTCAACAAAACCTTCCATCATGAACACCGACGACATCCTCAGCACAGCCAGACAACGCGGCAAACAACTCGGCCTGCCGTACGCGGGTGCGCTCACGCCAGTCGAAGCGCATGAGCTTATGCAGCATCACGCTGGCGCCACGCTGGTCGATGTGCGCACACGCGCGGAATGGGATTGGGTGGGGCGTGTACCCCGCGCGATTGAAGTCGAAATCATGAGCTACCCCGGCAATCGTCCGAACCCGTCGTTCATCGAAGAGCTGGAGAAAAAAGTGCCGAAGGATGCGCTGGTGATGTTTTTGTGCCGCAGCGGCGGCCGCTCGCACAACGCGGCGGGGTTCGCCACACAGGCGGGCTATGGCAACTGCTACAACGTGCTGGAAGGTTTTGAAGGCGACCGCGATGATAGCGGCCAGCGCAACAAAACTGGCGGCTGGCGCGCGGCGGGCTTGCCGTGGGTGCAGGGTTAAATTCAATCGCGGAGCGCGTGTTATGAAAGCCGCACTGATTGTTTTTGACAACATGACCTCGCTCGACTTCATCGGCTTTTACGATCCAGTCACGCGATTGAAAACGATGAAGTTTCTCGACGATTTCGAGTGGAAAATCTGCGCAAGGCAACCACAAATCACCGATGATCGCGGCTTGAAAATCACCGCGGACACCGTGGGCGATTCCCTTGCGGGCTACGATTTACTGTTCATCCCCGGCGGCTTCGGCACGCGCCCGCTACAGCACGACCGCGCGTTCGTGGATTGGATCAGCACCGCGAAAAACGTGCCGCTGAAAACCTCGGTCTGCACCGGCGCATTGCTGCTCGGCGCGGCAGGGTTTTTGAAAGGCAAGCGCGCCACCACGCATCCGGGCGCATACACAGAACTCGAACCGTACTGCGCCACCGTTGTGCAGCAACGCATCGTCGATGAAGGCGACGTCATCACCGGCGGCGGCGTCAGCACCTCGATCGACCTGGGGCTGCATGTGGTGCAACGGCTTGCCGGTGCTGAGGCACGCGCGCGCGTCGCAAAGCAGATGGATTATCCGTACCCGTATCAACCGCAATAAGCGCAATAAACGCGAAGGCGAATTCGCGGATTAGCGGATGTAGTGCTCGCCCACGGCATCCAATTTGCTCGAATGCGGAATCACCATCGCGATCAGCCCTGCGATACAGGTGGCGCCCGCCGCCACGACCATTATCCACGCCGGGGAAACCGTTTCCGCCAGCACGCCGCCCAGCGCAATACCGCCGCTGATGCCGCCGAGCAAACAGGTGCCGCCCCAGGTGAAACTTTCCGCGAGTTTGCCTGGCGGCGCAAGACGCGAAAGCAGCAGCGACTGCGTGGCGATCACGCTGGCCATCGGCATGCCCGCGATAAAATTGACCGCCACATATAAATAGATATTGTCTACGGGCGCCACCATCAGCGAACCGCCCGCCATCAAGCCGAGTGCGATCAAAAATTGTTTGCGCAGCGGCGCCAGCCAATGCCGCGTGCCGTAAGCAAAGGCTCCGAGTGCGCTGCCCAGGCTCGCCAGCGCCAGCGCGATACCGGCGAGGGCGGGCGTGCCGCGCTGCGTGGCAAATGCGGTGACACCCACCTCATACAAACCAAACGCCACTGCATAAAACACTGTCGCGATAAACAAAACCACCAGCCCCGGTTCAGCGAATACGCCCCAGCGGCCGCTGTCGCCGCGAGGACGGATCTCCCACTGGCGAATCACCGGCGTGCGGTTAAACCACAGCGTGCCCAGCGCCGCGCTAAGCGCTGCCAGCAGCACCGCGCCCTCGGGATAACCCGCGGCCAGAAAAAACGCCACCAGCGCCGGCCCGATGACAAACACCGATTCGACAACTACGGAATCCACCGAATACGCGGTTTGCAACAGCGCCGGATCGGTGAGCACGCGCGGATACAGGGTGCGCATGCAAATCGTCACCGGCGGCAACGCCGCGCCCGCGACGTAAGCGCATAGTGCGATAGCGACAGCGTGCGCCTGCATGCTGACCAGCGCCACCAGCGCGGCCAGCATCACGGGATAAATAATAGCGCACAGGCGCAGCACGGGTAGCGGCCCCACGCGATCAATCGCGCGACCGATTAACGGCGCCACGCTCGCCAGCCCCAGCACACAAAGCGCACTCGCTATACCGGCAGTGACGAAAGAGCCTGATCTGTTTTGCACCAGCAGCAAAATCGCAAAACCGGTGATGCCGATGGGCAGCCGTCCGGGAATCGACGCCAGCATCGTGGCGTGGATGGCGGGCACGCGAAACAAATCGCGATATCGGTCGAGCAACATTTTGTTTTGGAAAACGCTAGACCGACCAGCGCACAACGCCGGTGTAGCTGGTGGCCAGCACCACCAATCCGAACACGATGCGGTACCACGCGAACACGGTGAAATCATGCGTGGTGATGTAGCGCAGCAGCCAGCGCACGCAGATAAACGCGGAGATGAACGCGGTGACGAAACCGACGCTGAAAAAGCCGATGTCCGCCGCACTCAACAGCGCGCGATGTTTGAGCAGGCTATACGCGCCCGCCGCCACCAGCGTCGGCACCGCCAGAAAAAATGAAAACTCGGTGGCCGCCTTGCGCGACAGGCCGAACAACATGCCGCCGATGATGGTGGCGCCGGAACGCGAGGTGCCGGGGATCAGCGCGAAAGTTTGCGCGATGCCGACTTTCAGGGCGTCTTGCCAGGTCATGTCATCGACTTCTTTCACGCGATCGATGCGCGGTGCTTGTCCGCGTCTTTCCACCCACAAAATAATCACGCCGCCGATAATGAACGCCAGCGCCACCGGCACCGCAAAAAACAAATGCTGTTTAATCAGACTGCCGAACGCCAAGCCGAGTATCGCCGCCGGGATAAACGCGACAACCAGATTGAGGATGAAGCGCTGAGCGACAGGATCGCTAAACGCGCCTTTGGCGACGCCGAGAAAACGGCGGCGATATTCCCACACAATCGCGCACATGGCGCCGGTTTGAATGGCGATGTCGAAGACCTTCGCTTTCTCGTCGTGAAAGCCCAGCAGATCGCCGGCGAGTATTAAATGCCCGGTGCTGGAGATGGGCAAAAACTCGGTGAGGCCTTCGACGATACCGAGGATTGCCGCTATGAGATAAGAATCAGACATGCGGACTCAAAAAAGTTGCCGCATGCTATCACACGGATGGGCGCAAGCGCCCGAACGTACTCAGTCGTTCGTGCCGGAGCGCGGGTAAGGCGCGTTGCGCGGCGCCAAAGGCCGCAATTCACCCAACCCCTCACGTACCATTTGCTTCGCAGCCGACTCAAAGGCCGACAACAAAATACCCATCAACACGCCGCCGCGTGCCGCCGCTTCGCGCTGTATCACTTCGGCGCGCGGGTTCATTGCCGCAGAGGGTAGCGCCTCCTCACCGCGCGCGGAGGCCGCCATCGATTCGCGCAGGTGCTGGAACAACAACGATACGTCGTCTTCGCGGATG
>JAYVQD010000011.1:0-12575 GCA_043777275.1 Nitrosomonadales bacterium | reverse complement strand
TACAGCCGGGCCCGCTGCTGTTTCAGAACCGGCCGGACCTGGTGTGGGGGCTGATTAACAGCATGTACATCGGTAACGTGATGCTGCTGATACTGAATCTGCCGCTGATCGGCATTTTCGTGCGGCTGCTGTTGATCCCCTCCGGGATTTTGTATCCCTTGATTATCGCGATTTCGGTGATTGGCGCCTATGCCATCAATGGCAGCATGACCGACCTCTATCTGATCCTGTTGTTCGGCGTGGTCGGCTATGTATTTGATAAAGTGGATATTCCCGTTGCACCGCTGGTGTTATCGCTGGTGCTGGGGGGCATGATGGAGCAATCGTTCCGTCAGGCGATGACGATTTCAGGCGGCAATCCTAAAATCTTTTTCGGTAGCGCGATCACCATCACGCTGGTGGTGATGTCGGTGATCTCCATACTGCTGCCGTTTATCCTGCCGATGATTAAAAAATACAAAGAAGACGGCAAGGACGAGTAGTAACTCCAGGAGGCGTTTGTGCAAAAAGTGACGTTGATACCCGGCGATGGCATCGGACCGGAGGTCACGGCGTCGGCACGCGATATTGTGTTGGCGAGCGGTGCAGCGGTTGAATTCGAGGAGGTCGCCGCAGGCATGACCGAAGGTGAGCGCAACGGCACGCCGTTGCCGGCAGCCGTGTTTGAATCCATCGCGCGCAACAAAGTGGTCATCAAAGGCCCGACGCAAACGCCGTTCGGCGGCGATTACCGCGTGCGTATCGAGCGCAAAAACGACAAAGGCGTGATCGAGACGCGCACGCACCCGAGCGTGGCGATTGCGCTGCGCAAAGAGCTGGGCCTGTATGTGAATGTGCGCCCGGTGCGCAATTATCCGAGCGTGCAGTCGCGCTACGACAATGTGGATATCGTGATTTTTCGCGAGAACAGCGAAGACCTCTACACCGGCATGGAGCGCATGATCGACGAAGGCACCGCCGAGGCGATCAAAATCATCACCTTTCGCGCCACCGAGCGGGTGACCAAATTCGCGCTGGACTACATGCGTCGCCTGAAGCGCAAAAAACTCACGGTTGGCCACAAAGCCAACGTGATGAAAATGACCGACGGCCTGTTTCTCAAAACCGCGCAGGAGACTGCCAAGGCGTACCCTGAAATCACCCTCGATCAGCGCGTAGTCGATGCGCTGTGCATGGAACTGGTGATGAAGCCGGAAATCTTCGACGGCCTGCTGCTGCCCAATCTGTACGGCGATATCATTTCCGATCTCGCCGCCGGGCTGGTAGGCGGGCTGGGCGTTGCGCCCGGCGCGAACATCGGGCCCGACTGCGCGATGTTTGAAGCAGTTCACGGTTCAGCGCCGGATATCGCGGGCAAGGATATCGCCAACCCGATGGCGACTATCTTGTCGACGGTGATGATGCTGCGCTACATCGGCGAGGGGCAGGCGGCGGATCGCATCGACAAAGCGCTGTCGCAGGTGCTGGCGGAGAAGCGTGATGTCACCGTCGATCTCGGTGGTGATGCGGGCACGCGGCGCATGACGGACGCCATTGTCGCCCGGCTTAAAAACAGTCAGCCGTAAGCGTATGGATAGATATTTGTAAGTATCTGTTTTAAAAGGATTATTTTTGAATAAACGCATCGTAGTCATGGGCGCGGGCGCGATCGGCGGTTACGCCGGCGCGCACATGGCGCGTGCCGGTCACGATGTCACCTTGATTGACGCCTGGCCTGCGCACGTCGAAGCCATCCGCAAAGAGGGGCTGCACATTTCGGGCATGACGCCGGCCGAAACGGTGACGGTGCAAGTCAACGCGCTGCACATCAGCGACGTGCAACAGGTGGTGAAGCAACAGCCGTTCGACATCGTGTTCATGTGCGTGAAATCGTACGACACGGTGTGGGCGACGCATCTCATCAAGGACTATCTCGCGCCCGGTGGTTACGTGGTGTCGCTGCAAAATTGCATTAATGAGGAACGCATCGCGGGTGTGGTCGGCTGGGGCAAGGTGATGGGCTGCATTGCGAGCCTGATCGCGGCGGAGCTGGTGGCGCCGGGCCGCGTGAAGCGCACCATTCATCTCGGTGGCGAGGAACACCTTGTGTATCGTGTGGGTGAAGTGCATGGCCGCCACACGCAGCGCGCGCAGGACGTGGCCGATCTGTTGTCGTGCGCGGACAGCAGCAAAGTGACGACCAATTTGTGGGGAGAACGCTGGTCGAAGCTGGTGCTGAATTCGATGCGCAACGGTTTGTCCGCCGCGACAGGCTTGAGCGGCAATGAACGCGATGGCGGCGAAGCCACGCGGCGCTTGTCGATACGCCTGGGGTCAGAAGCGGTGCGCGTGGGGCAGGCGCTGGGGTTTAATCTGGAGACCATGCTGGGCATGGAACCCGAAACGCTGGCGCGCGCCGGTGAGGGCAGCGGCGACGCGCTGACGGAAATCGAGAACATTCTGATCGAAGGCTCCAGGGGCCGCTCCGACGACCAGCGTCCGTCGATGGGCCAGGATATGTTTAAAGGCCGCCGCACCGAAACCGATTTCATCAATGGTTTTGTCGCGGACAAAGGCGCTGAGATCGGCGTGCCTGCGCTGACGCACGCGAAAATGAATGAGGCGGTGAAGCGCGTGGAGCGCGGCGAGGTGAAGGCGGGCGTGGAAGTCGTCGAAGGGTTTTATTGAATTTTTCATGCTTCGTGACAAACCAACTCCGTTCGCCCTGAGCCCTTCGACAAGCTCAGGACGGGCTTTGTCGAAGGGCGTGGTTACGAGAGGGGGCTTCGACAGGCTCAGCCCGAACGGTGTAGTGTATTTTAGAAAGATCAATAGATGCCGCTGACGCTGTTTGAAAAAATCTGGAATCGCCACGTGGTGGTCGAAGAAGAAGGCGAACTGCTGCTGCACGTGGATCGCGCCTTGTTTCACGAAGGCTCGTCGCACGCCTTCGACAAACTCGAACAGCAAGGTCGCAGCATCGCGCGCCCGCAGCAGGTGTTCGCGTTCAACGATCACTACGTGCCCACCACCGGGCGCGACAAAGGGGTGGCGGGCATCGCCAATGCCGAGATTCGCAACATGGTGATTCAGTTGCAGACCAATGCGGCGAAGCACGGCATCACCTTGTTCGGTATCGACGATCCGCGCCAGGGCATTTTGCACATCGTGCCGCCGGAGCAGGGCATCACCCAGCCGGGGTTGTTGATCTGCGGCGCGGATTCGCACACCTCGACGCACGGCGCGTTTGGGTGCCTGGCGTTCGGCATCGGCGCCTCCGACATGATGCATGTGATGGCGACGCAAACCATCTGGCAGCGCGCGCAAAAAACCATGCGCATTACCATCAATGGTGAACTGGGCTTCGGCGTGTCGGCGAAGGATATGATTCTGGCGATCATCGCGCACATCGGCGTGGCGGGCGGCACCGGGCATGTGATCGAATACGCCGGCAGCACGTTTCGCCACATGAGCATGGAAGGGCGCATGACGGTGTGCAATATGTCGATTGAAGCGGGCGCGCGTGCAGGCATGATCGCGCCGGACGACACCACCTACACGTATATGCAGGGCCGTCCGTATGCGCCTAAGGGTGAAAATGGCGCTGCGTGGGATGCGGCGATGGCGTTGTGGAAACAGTTGCCCACGGATGATGGCGCGCGCTTTGACCGTGAAGTGACGATGAGCGCCGCAGATATCGCGCCGATGGTGACGTGGGGTACCAACCCGGAACAAGGCGGGCCAGTCACCGGCGTGGTGCCGAATCCACGCGACATCCAGGATGAAATAGCGGCGCAGGAAATGGCCGCCGCCATCGAATATCAAGCGCTGACGCCGGGTATGGCGCTGTCGGATATCAAAGTGGACAAAGTATTCATCGGCTCGTGTACCAACAGCCGCATTGAAGACATCCGCGCGGCAGCGGCAGTAGCAAAGCTCGGTCGCGCAGTGGTGCCCGCGTGGGTGGTGCCGGGTTCGCAGTTAGTCAAGCGTCAGGCGGAGAAGGAAGGGCTGGACGTGATATTCAAAACCGCCGGATTTGAATGGCGCGAGCCGGGTTGTTCGCTGTGCACGGCAATCAACGGCGACCAACTGCAACCGGGCGAGCGCTGCGCGTCAACCTCCAACCGCAACTTCAAAGGCCGCCAAGGCACGGGCGGACGCACCCATCTGGTCAGCCCGGCGATGGCGGCTGCGGCGGCGTTGAAGGGGCGCTTGACGGATGTGCGGGAATTATTAAAAACTGCTTAGACGCGGATTGACGCAGATGAACGCGGATTACCCCCAATTGTCATACCCGCGCAGGCGGGTATCCATACGGCGTCTCAAATGGCACTGTGTTATGGATTCCCGCCTGCGCGGGAATGACAGTGGTAGTAAATCTGTGTAAATCTGTGAAATCTGTGGCAAAAGATTTGGACTTTGACATGACGCCATTCACCACGCTAACAGCCATAGCCGCACCCATCGACGAACCCAATGTCGATACCAACCAACTGTGCCCGACGCGCTTTAACAAAGTGCCGCGCGGGCCGGCGTATGCGCGGGTGTTGTTTCATGACCGGCGTTTCAACACCGACGGCAGCGAGAAAGAACATCTGCTTAACGTAGCACCGTTCAATCGTGCGCAGATTATTGTGGCGGACCGCAACTGGGGCAGCGGCTCGTCGCGCGAAAGCGCAGTGTATGCGCTGTATGAATTCGGCATCCGCTGCGTGATTGCATCAAGCTTTGGCGATATCCACGCCAACAACTGTTACAAAAACGGATTGCTGCCGGTGGTGTTAAGCGACGCCGAATGTGCGGCGCTACGCACGCAGTTGCGCGAGCATCCGGGTTCGACGATCAGCGTTGATCTGGCCGCGCAGACGGTGATCGACCCGGCAGGTAAAACGCACCGCTTCGACATTCATCCGGTGCGCAAGAAATGTTTGCTCGAAGGGTTGGATGATATTGCGCGCACGGTGCAATACCGGCGCGAACTGGATACGTTTGAAGCGGTGTATAAAAACGAACGACCGTGGCTCTATACGAAGTTATTATAAGTATTTGTTTTTAAAAGATATTTATAGCGTTATTCAATCTTGATGTTGGCCGCCTTCGCGACCCGCGTCCACTTCGCCAGCTCCTGTTTCAGATTGGCGTCGAGTTGAGCGGGTGTGCCGCCGAGGATATCGGCGCCGACGGCGGCAAATCGATCACGCGTGGATGTCATCGATAAGGTTTTGTTGCCCGCGGAATTGAGCTTGGTGATGACATCGCGCGACAATCCCGCCGGGCCCATCAGTGCGGTGAAGGTACCTGCGTCGCAATTTTTCAAACCGCTTTCGGTCATGGTCGGCACGTCGGGAATGATCGCGTTGCGTTTTTCGCCCGCGACAACCAGCGCGCGCAGTTTGCCGGTGCGGATGAAGTTGCTCGATGCGCTCAGTTGATCGAACAGCATATCAACCTGCCCGCCCATCAGATCGATCAGCGCGGGGCCGGCGCCTTTGTATGGCACATGCACAAATTTAGCGCCGGTTTCCAGTTGAAAAAGCTCGCCCGCAAGCTGGTTGGTGGTGCCGTTACCGGCGGAGGCCATAATCATTTTTCCGGGTTTACTCTTGGCGAGCGCAATGAAATCTTTAATGGATTTCGCCGGATTGGCGGGATGCACCACCAGCACAATCGGCACGTACGACAGCAACATGATCGGCGTTAAATCTTTCACCGGGTCATAGGGCATTTTGGTGTAGAGCGACGGCGCAACCGTGACGGTGCCGCTGGAAGCCAGCACCAGTGTGTAACCATCGGGCGCGGATTTCGCCACGAGGTCGGTGCCGATGATGCCGCCTGCACCGCCGCGATTGTCGATGACGATGGTTTGCCCGAGCGTGTCGGTCAAGCCGGGCGCCATGGCGCGCGCGGTAATGTCGATATTGCCGCCGGGCGGAAACGGAACAATCAGCCGTATGGGGCGTGCCGGATAATTTTGTGCGGCGGCACTGTGGATGGTTGCGATGACGGTCAGTGTAGCCACGGCGGCCACGGCGGCCACTGTGGTCACTGTGGCCACTGCGGTGTAAGCGATGCGATTCATGGTGTTTCTCCCTGGTGCCGCATGGTAGTCAATCGCCACTGGGGATGCAAATTGCTCGTATAATCATGCGGCGATAAACCTATCGTTACTCCGGTTACGCCGACAAAACATCATGCTGCCCTCTGAACGACTCGACTACTCCGCCATTATCGATCGCACACCGTTAAAGCTGCCCGGCGGCGCGCGCGTGGTGATCTGGCCCATCATCAACGTGGAAGTGTGGGACATCCATCGCCCGATGCCGCGGCAAGTGCTGCCGCCGCCGACGCATATCAACCGTCTGCCGGATTTCGCGCATTGGGCGTGGCACGAGTACGGCATGCGCGTGGGTTTCTGGCGCATGAAGCAGGCGCTCGATGATCTCGATATCAAAGCGTCGCTGTTCACCAATGCGCGAGTGATTAGTGATTACGCGCGGGTGGCGGAAGAGGCTCTAAAATCCGGCTGGGAGTTTGTCGGCCATTCGTATGACCAGCAGCCGATACACGTTGAAAAAGACCAGCGCGCGATGATTCGGCGCACCGTCAAAACCATCAAAGCCTTCACCGGCAAGGCACCGGTGGGCTGGCTGTCGCCGGGGCTCACAGAAACCTTTTACACGCCTGACTATCTGGCGGAAGCGGGCATCAAGTACATTGCCGATTGGATTATTGATGACGAGCCTTGCGAAATACGCACCACGCATGGCAACGTGGTCGCGATGCCTTACAACGTGGAGTGCAACGATATTCCGATGATGATGGTGCAGCATCATTCCAGCAATGAATTCGTCACGCGCACCATGGATCACTTTGACCGCCTGTACGAAGAAGGAAAAACGCGACCGAAGATCATGGCGATCGGTGTGCATCCGTATATTTCGGGCGTGGCGCATCGCATTAAATATTTTGAAGAAGTGTTCAAACGCTTGCGCAAGAAACCTGGCGTGCTGTTCTGGACGGGCGAGCAGATTCTGGATTGGTATGGCAAGCAAGGCAAAGTTGCGCCAAAGCCCAAGCAAGCGAACAAGAAGTAAGTATCTGTTTTTAAACAATATTTAATGAAGCTATTCTTTTCGAGCCTTGCCGGCGCTTTGCTGCTCGTCAGTGCGCCATGCGCGTTGGCGCAATCCGGCGCGGCGGCGGATTTCCCCACCAAGGGCAAAGGCATACGC
The DNA here is from genome assembly GCA_043777275.1 of Nitrosomonadales bacterium. GTDB lineage: Bacteria > Pseudomonadota > Gammaproteobacteria > Burkholderiales > SG8-41 > UBA5216. The sequence continues at coordinate 5,361 of JAYVQD010000011.1, read as the reverse complement.
GTGGTGATTCCGTTTCCGCCGGGCGGTGGCAATGACGTGTTCGCGCGTTTTCTGGTGCATGGATTGAATGAAGGTTTTGCGCCGGGCTCGGTGGCGGATAACCGCGGCGGCGCGGGCACGGTGATCGGCACCGAGATTGCCGCCAAGGGCAACCCGGATGGTCACACGCTGTTGATCGTGTCGGTGCCGTTCGTGGTGATGAATGCGCTATATCCCGAGATCAAGATTGATCCGCTCAAGGATTTCATGCCGGTCATCAATGCGGGCACATCGCCCTCGCTGCTGCTGGTGCCGGCGGCCTCGCCGTATAAAAGCGTGAAGGAATTGGTGGACGCGGCGCGCGCCAAACCGGGTGCTCTGGTCTATGCCACGTCGGGCAACGGCTCATCCACGCATCTCATCATGGAATTGTTCAAGATGGCGAGCAAAACCGATCTGGTGCATGTGCCCTACAAAGGCAGCGGCCCGGCGATGACAGCGCTGGTGGCGGGGCAGGTGCCGGTGATGTTTAACAACCCGACAGCAGCCGCGGCCTTCATCAAGGCGGGGCGCGTGCGTGCGTTGGGCGTGAGCGCGCCATCGCGCATGAAAGCGTTTCCAGATGTGCCCACTATGGCAGAGGCGGGCGTACCGGGCTGCGAAGGCAGCGTGTTCTGGGGCGTGGCAGCGCCCGCAGGCACACCCAAGGCGGTGATCGCCAAGCTCAACAAAGAATTCAATCGCATTTTGAATTCGAGCGAAATCCGCAAACACTTTACCAGTCAGGATGTCGAAGTGGTGGGCGGCACACCCGAAGCGTTCGGCGAATTTTTACGCCGCGAAGTCGCGCTGTGGGGCAAGGTCGTGCGCGAGGCGAAGATCAAGGCAGAATGAGAATAATGATTTCGAGGAGGGCAGTATGAAACGTAACAAGTGCCAGAGTCGCACCATTGGCGTGGTTGTCGGCAGCGTGATGGCGGTGGCCGCTGTGTCGGTCAGCGCACAAGGATTTCCTACCAAACTGATTCGCGTGGTGAACCCGGCCGCACCCGGCGGCAACAGCGATGTGTTTTTCAGATTGCTGCAACCGAAGATGACCGAAGTACTCGGGCAACAACTGGTGTTCGATTACCGCGCGGGCGGCGGCGGTACCATTGGCGGCGAGATCATCGCCAAAAGCGCACCCGATGGCTACACCGTGGGGCTGGTGGCTGCGAGCTTTGTGATTAACCCGTCGATGATTAAAAAAATGCCTTACGACACGGTGAAAGATTTCACCGGGCTGGGATTGATTGTGGATGTGCCGTCGGGTCTCGTAGTGCATCCGACGCTGCCGGTAAAAAACGTCAAAGAGCTGATCGCGCTCGCGAAATCCCGGCCGGGACAGTTGTTCGGCTCGTCGTCGGGGCGCGCCACCGTGGGGCACATGTCGATTGAGCTGTTCAATTCAATGGCGGGTGTCAAGGTTACTCACGTGCCGTACAAAGGCGCCGGGCCTGCAATTATCGATCTGGTGGCGGGGCACGTACAACTGCAATTCTCCAGCCTGCCGCTGGTGTCCGGCCACGTGCAAACCGGGCGCATCAAACTGATTGCGCAAACTGGCGAAAAACGCGCGGGCTTTGCGCGGGACGTGCCGACCATGATCGAATCGGGCATGCCCGGCTATGTGGTGAGCAGTGGTTTCAGTTACATCGGCCCGGCGGGCATACCGCGTGCGATTGGCGAGCGGCTGAACGGCGCGCTGGTCGCGTCGCTGCGTGATCCGGCGAATCGCAAGTTTCTGCTGGAGCAGGGCGCGGAGCCGGTCGGCAGCAACCTAGATGAACACGAGGCCTACATCAAATCCGAAGTCGCCAAATGGATCAAAGTGGTGAAGCAGGCGGGGATAGAGGCGCAGTAGCGCAGCAACCGCCGGACAACTTTTTCTGCGCTTTCTGCACAATGGGTATTGTTAAAATATTCATTAATAACAAATAGTTAAGATAAAGAGCTACTTGAGTCAACTCCTCATCCAGCAGTATCTCAATCAGCTTGCGACGCTCAAGCGCGTGTCCGGCAGCTCGCGCGAGAGCGTGGTGCGCGAGGCGTTCAAGGATTTGCTGAAGGGCTGGGCGCGCCAATTCGACCTGACGTTCGTGCCCGAGCACGAAATCAGCGCGCCGACCAAGGAACGCCGCTATGTCGATGGCGCGCTGATGCATACGCTGCGCGTGCCATTCGGCTATTGGGAAGCGAAAGACAGCAAGGACGATCTCGATACCGAAATCACCAAAAAATTCCGCGCGGGTTATCCCAAAACCAATATCATCTTCGACGATTCCACGCAGGCGGTGCTGATCCAGCACGGCGAAGAAGTCATGCGCTGCGCGGTTGATGACACTGCCGCGCTGGAAAAGCTGCTGAAACTCTTTTTCGCCTACGAGCGGCCTGAGATCGAGGCGTTCCGCAAGGCGGTCGTGCAGTTCAAGCAGGATTTGCCGGATGTGTTGAAAGCGTTGCGCGAAATGATCGAACGCGCGCATATCGCCGAGCCGAAATTCCGCAAAGCGTCGCAGGCGTTTTTGAAGCACGCGCGCGATGCCATCAATCCCAGCCTCACCGAAGCCGACGTGCGCGAAATGCTGATTCAGCACGTGTTGACCGGCGAAGTGTTCGCGGCGGTGTTTCCCGGCACCAGCTACCACGAGGACAACAACGTCGCGAGAGAGCTGCACAAGCTCGAAGCCACGTTCTTCACCGGCAACACCCGCTTTCAGACGCTGAAGGGCCTGGAGCCGTACTACGCAGCCATCCGCAAGGCCGCCTCATCCATCGCCGTGCATCACGAGAAGCAGGCGTTCCTCAAGGCGATCTACGAGAACTTCTACAAGGTTTACAACCCCAAGGCCGCCGACCGCCTGGGCGTGGTCTACACGCCCAACGAAATCGTGCGCTTCATGATCGAATCCGCCGACTGGCTGTGCGAAAAGCATTTCAAGCGCAACCTGCTCGACAAGGACGTGGACATTCTCGATCCGGCCACGGGCACCGGCACTTTCATCTGCGAATTGCTGGAACACTTTCGCGGCCAGCCGGCGAAGCTCAAGCACAAATATCTCAACGAACTGCACGCCAACGAAGTGGCGATCCTGCCGTATTACGTGGCCAACCTGAACATCGAGGCCACCTACGCCGCCATCGCCGGCGAGTATCTTGAATTTCCCAGCCTGTGCCTGGTCGATACGCTGGACAACACGCACGGGCTCCGAAAACACGCGGGGCATATCGACGATCTGTTCGGCAGCGTCAGTGACGAAAACGTCGGGCGCATCCGCCGCCAGAACAGCCGTCGCATCAGCGTCATCATCGGCAATCCACCGTACAACGCCAACCAGTTGAACGAAAACGAAAACAACAAGAACCGCGAATACCCGGAGATCGACAAGCGCATCAAGGAAACCTACATCGAGGAAAGCACCGCGCAGAAAACCAAGCTCTACGACATGTACGCGCGGTTTTTCCGCTGGGCCAGCGACCGGCTCGACGCCAACGGCGTGCTGGCTTTCATCACCAATCGCAGTTTCATCGACAGCCGCACCTTCGACGGCTTTCGCAAGATCGTAGAGCGGGAGTTCAACGAAATCTACGTCATCGATCTCGGCGGTGACGTGCGCGTAAATCCCAAGCTGTCAGGTACAAAGCACAACGTGTTTGGCATACAAACCGGCGTGGCGATCAGCTTTCTGGTGAGGCGCGCCCCGGTGGGCAAGCCCGCGAAGGGATGCCGCATTCATTACGTGCGGCGTCCAGAAATGGAAACGGCGGAGGAAAAGCTGGCGTTTTTAAGTGGTGCGAAGATTTCAACGCTAGATTTTGATGAAATCACTCCTGACGGAAAACATAACTGGATCAATCAGTCAAATAACGATTTTGATACCCTTCTTCCGTTGATTTCTAAAGAGGCGAAGGCGTCTACTCAATCTGGGACGCAAAAAGCGATTGCAAAATTATTCGCCAATGGTGTTAAGACTAATCGGGATGAGTGGGTTTACGATTTTGACGCTAAAACACTGCGCGACAAAATTGATTTCTTTTACTTGGAATTGGCAAAAGCGACACCAAAGTCAATTGAGCGCGAGGAGTTTGACACCGCTATAAAGTGGAGTCGCGATTTGAAACTCAAAGCGCAGCGTGCGCGTATTAGTTCTCGTGACGATGGACGTATTGTTGAGTCAATGTGGCGGCCGTTTACGAAGCAGTTTTATTGTGCTGATAAGACGTTAAGCGACATTCTGACAGACTATCATTTCCAGATTTTTGGTAAAGGATGTAACCGTCCGTCCCGATCAATTAGTGTGTGCGGCACGTCCGGAATGAAGCCATTCCAGCTTCTGGCAATTCAAGGTTTGAGTGATTACGAATGTGTTGAGAAAAATAATATTGTTCCCTTTGAATACGAGGCAGACGGTCAAGTAGTAAGCAACATCACCGACTGGGCGCTAGACCAATTCAAGAAACATTACCAACCCGGTCGCAGCAAGAAAGACCGCCCCATCACCAAGGAAGCGATTTTCCATTACGTTTACGCCGTGCTGCACGATACGCTGTACCGCGAGAAATACGCGATCAATTTGAAGCGCGAATTTCCGCGCATTCCGTTCTACGCCGACTTCTGGCAATGGGCGGATTGGGGCAAGGCACTGATGGATTTGCACATCGGCTACGAAAGCGTGGTGCCGTGGAAACTCAAGCGCAGCGACGTGCCCGACGAAAAATCGCGCACCACCGGACAACCGCTGAAAGCGATGCTGAAGGCGGACAAGGAAGCGGGGGTGATCACGCTCGATTCTGAAACCTCGCTCGCCGGCGTGCCCGCCGAAGCATGGGATTACAAACTCGGCAACCGCAGCGCGCTGGAATGGATACTCGATCAGTACAAGGAAAAAACGCCGAAAGACCCGACCATCCGCGAGCAATTCAACACCTACCGCTTCGCCGATTACAAAGAGAAAGTGATCGACCTGCTCGCGCGCGTCACGCGTGTGTCGGTGGAGACGCAGCGCATTGTCTGCGAAATGGTGCGCGCGAAACGCTGATTTGGAGTGCGGCTCAAGTGTTCCCTTGTTGCCGCCGCTTTAGCTGCCGTGGCAAGTGGCAGGGTGCGCACCGCGCACCGTTTACTTTCGTGCCGCGTGCGCGATGCGCACCCTACCACTGCTACGTGGCATCAAACCAATTTTCGATTTTGAGTTTGGCGACGCGGTTGAATTCGCGCACGTTGTTGGTAATCAGCGTCGCATTGAGCGACAGCGCGTGCGCGGCGATAAGTGTATCCAGCGGGCCTATGGGTGTTCCGCCGGCCTCTAGAGCCACGCGCAGAAGGCCATAAACGGATGCCGC
>JAYVQD010000010.1:0-12623 GCA_043777275.1 Nitrosomonadales bacterium | reverse complement strand
TGTTCGGCGGTTGTCCAGTACTGAAGGCTGCTAGCGATTTCAGCGTCACGTTGCCGGCCAAGGTGGAGCAGCCCCATTTCCTGTTCTCGTTGCTGCAGTTCAAGCATGAAGAAGTGGTCAGAGTCGCCCATCACCACTTCGTCGCCCGATGGGCAAAGCTCAGGGATTAAAGCGTAATCGCAATAGGAATTAATCGTGCTGATGACCCGCTCTGGCTTTAGGGCGAGCATAAAAATAAGATAGTAGCGCCCCAACATTGTTTGAGCATCAACGCGCCAGAAGAACTGGTTGGCTTGTACGGAATGACAGAAATCCTGGTTCAGTGTCTTGGCTATGGTTGTTGGATGCGGGTGTGCGAGCGAGAGCGCGGTCAGTTGCCGCGGTGGAATTGTTAACACGCCCGACGACTGATTGACAGCAGCTTCCAGAAAGGGCTCAACGGCTTCCGCAGTCGATCGGAAGCTGGGCCCCAGCACAATCGAGCGGCCTGCCAGGATATGCTCGCCAAGGGATCGCAGTGACCCATCCGCCAATACGAAATCCGCGTTCATGAACACGAAGTGGATGTTGACCATTTCGCTGCCGCAGGCAATGATCGGTCGCGCGTAGGCTAGGGTAAGCGTGACGCCATACACGGCTGTGGTAATCAAGTCATCGATTTCCACGAATCGCACAGGACAGATTTCTTGTAGTGTCCGAAAGGTGGCGTGTTTTTCAAAAAAATCGATGTCGTCGCGTCTGGTCATGATCACGACTTCGAGTTCCGTGGACCGGGCCAGTGCCGGCAGATTGCCCTCTGCGAGGAATGACGGCAGCGCCAGCGACGCAAAACGTGCGATGTATGCTTTGCCCCAGACGACAGTGAGAAATTTTGTTTTCGGGCGCATATTTTTTGATGAAGCCCATGACCAGCCGGTTGCGCTGTTCGCGGGCATGCAGGTTAGAGGGTGGAGAGGGTCGGTGTAGGCGGTGAGCGTAGTCGCTAGAAGCGCGCACATGCTATCATTGCCCCTGTACAGCAGTAAAATAGCAGAAAATGCACCATTTCGCTCGTTCTATCCCCTTTTTACTTTTGGGGCCACTAAATTTTCAATGCCCTTATGCTCATGAACAACTTGCCCTTACGTGCCGACGACGCGCCAAAGACGCGTGAACCTCAATATCAGGAATGTGTTGAGGCCGTTTCTGCCAGAGGATTTGAGCGCCTTGGCCTTCGCAGCAGTCAGAGCTGGCATGACGACCCGAAACACATTTTGTTCAGACTTTCGCGGTACAAGTTTGTCGCGAAAATGCTCTCGGGCAGTGAGCACGTTCTTGAAGTCGGATGCGGTGACGCATTCGGAACACGCCTCGTTCAGCAGGAAGTGAAATCACTCAGTGCAACCGACTTCGATGCGCTGTTCGTTGAAGATGTCAAAGCGCGTATGGTTGAGCGCTGGCGTTTTCCTGTATTCACGCATGATTTGCTTGCCGGGCCTATTTCCGGAAGTTACGACGGAATTTTCGCTCTCGATGTGCTCGAACACATAGCGCCAAAAGACGAAATGACCTTTCTAAAGAATGCTTTTGCGCCACTGTCTCCCTATGGCGTGGGGATTATCGGCATGCCTACTTTGGAGAGTCAGACCTATGCCTCTCCCACCAGTCGTGCAGGGCATGTTAACTGCAAGAGCATGCCTGCGTTGAAGCTGCTGATGCAGACTCACTTCCATAACGTATTCATGTTTTCCATGAATGACGAGGTAGTGCATACTGGCTTTCATCCGATGGCGCACTACGTCATTGCGTTGGGCGCAAATAAAAAATAGCTTCGGGCGTCATTCCCTGGCTGGGTGATTCCCGAGCACTGAATGGGTACAGTGGATGTCTGATCTCGATCGATCTTTGCATTTCAGTAATGACGAGACGGTTGCCGAGGTACTGCAACGTACGGGTCACAACAAGCGTATCGTTTTTGTCTCCGGCAACTTCAATATTGTTCATCCGGGACACCTGCGGTTGCTGCAATTCGCGGCGGACTGTGGAGATTTTCTGGTTGTGGGCGTGACTGACGACGTACTTCCCGCTATTACTGTTCCAGCGGAGCTGCGACTTGAGGGCGTCAAAGCGATCGGTATCGTGGGCTATGCTTTCTTGCTGAAAGAGAGCCCCGAGGCATTCATTGCCAAACTTAAACCATCCGTAGTGGTGAAGGGTAAGGAATACGAGGATCGTCGCAATTCGGAGCGAAGCGCGGTTGCGTCGTATGGCGGCAGGTTGCTTTTCGGTTCTGGCGAGGTGCGTTTTTCCTCGCTGGATCTGCTCCAGCGTGAGTTTTTCGAGACAAATTTTTCGTCTATTCGAAAGCCCGTGGATTTTCCCCGCCGGCACGGCTTCGGGTTTGAAGATTTGGTTAAGGTGGTGCGGCGCTTCGTTGATTTGCGCGTGGTGGTTGTCGGCGATCTCATTGTTGACGAGTATATCAATTGTGAGCCGCTCGGCATGTCGCACGAAGACCCGACTATCGTCGTGACGCCAATTCATTCCGATCGATTTGTTGGCGGAGCGGGCATCGTTGCAGCGCACGCTCGTGGAATGGGTGCGAGCGTGCAGTATGTGGGGGTGACCGGGCGCGATGCCGCAAGCGCTTACGCTGACGCAACACTAACAAAATTCCGTGTTGACAAGCGTTTCATAACGGACGAAAGCCGTCCGACGACCTTGAAGCAGCGTTATCGCGCCAATGGCAAAACGTTGCTCAGAGTGAGTCATCTAAAGCAACACGATATCAGCGGTGATCTGGCTGAGCGAATGTTTTCTGCGATAGAAGGTGCGTTGGGTGGATGCGATTTGCTTATATTTGCCGACTTTAACTATGGCTGTTTGCCGCAAGGTCTCGTCGAGAGGACGATTGATCTGTGCCGCGAAAAAAACATCATGATGGTGGCGGATAGTCAGGCGTCCTCCCAGGTCAGCGATGTTTCCCGCTTTCGAGGCATGCGTCTGCTGACGCCTACCGAACACGAAGCCCGGCTCGCGGTGCGCGACGTCAGTTCTGGCCTTGTCATTCTGGCGGAGCAGTTGCGTGCGCAAGCCGAGGCAGAACATTTGTTTGTCACGCTGGGCGCGGAGGGGATCCTGATTCACGCACGCGACGATACCGGAACGGCAATGCGTACCGATCAGTTGCCAGCGTTCAATACCGCCCCCAAGGACGTTTCCGGCGCGGGAGATTCCCTCCTTACCTGTGCGTCCATGGCGCTCGCGGCGGGTGCGGATGTTTGGAGCGCCGCGTATCTCGGCTGCATTGCCGCGGCTTGCCAGGTAAGCCGCGTAGGGAACCTCCCGCTCAGCGCAGTCGAACTTATCACTGAGCTTCGCCGTTGAAGGCGCTGCTGCTGGCGGCAGGTCTGGGCACCCGTTTGCGCCCCATTACCGATAGGATTCCCAAGTGCCTTGTGCCAATTCATGGAAGGCCGTTGCTCGACTATTGGTTCGAGTTGCTTTTTCGCGATGGCGTCCATCGCGCTTTGGTGAATACGCATTCTCACGCTGCGGCGGTCGAGGCATTTGTTGAAAAATCCATCTGGCGCAGTCAAGTCGATACGGTCTACGAGGGTGATCTGCTTGGCACAGGGGGGACGGTGCTACGCAATCGCGCCTGGTTTGAGCGAGAAGCATTCATGGTGGTACACGCCGATAACTTGTCACGTTTTTGCGTGAAGGATTTCATCGCGGCCCACCAGCTACGCCCCCGCGACACAGTGATGACGATGATGACGTTCGATACCGATGCGCCACAGAGTTGTGGCATTGTTGAAATCGACGCAGCGGGCGTCGTTCAGCGCTTTCACGAGAAGGTGGCAAATCCACCGAGTACGCGAGCGAACGGTGCCGTCTACATTTTTGAGCCGGAGCTCATCGATTACCTTGATGGCCTGGGGCGCCTGACTATAGACATCAGTACCGATGTAATACCGGCGTTCCTTGGGCGCATCGCGACTTACCATAACATCGACTATCACCGCGATATCGGCACTGTAGAAAGTCTGCGGAGGGCCGAAGAGGAGTATCTCATCGGATGAGCGTGCGCCAAACACAATTTTTGGCGCGTGCCCATGCACGCATCAATCAAGCCAGGAACGAAGGGGCGTGGCTTACGGCGCTGCATCTGCTTGATGTGGTGGCGTCAGCGGTGATTTGGCTCGCGTTATTGCCCGTCACACTTGCCCTGCATTTGGCCGGGTTTCGGCGTCTAACGGTGCTGGTAGGACGGATTGGGCATCTCGCGGCCGAGCCCGACAGCTTCTTGAAAGCGCGCGCGCTTGGATGGGTGAAGCGCGGACGCTATTTTATCGCCGCGCCGCGCGGCAGTGTCGCCAACAGGGTCATGCTGGACTACTGGCGACCGCACATCACCATATTTGAGCAACCTCTTGCCTGTTGGTTGCTTTGCGCGATGAGCCGCTGGGTGCTGATGCGGCACGATATGAGCCGCTACGTGTTGAGGCTTGGCGCTTCGCAAGAGATTTATCGTATCAATGCCGTGTGGGAGGGAAGGGGGCCCCTTCTGTCGGTGTCAGCGCTTGACCATGAGTGGAGTGACCAACAGTTTTTGAAATTGGGTTTGCCGCAAGGGGCATGGTTCGTGTGTGTGCATGTCCGCGAAGCTGGATTTTCTCCGGCGGACGAGTCGGCTCATGCCTATCGCAACAGCGATCCAACGGCGGTAAAGGCGGCGATGGATGAAATCGTTCGTCGTGGCGGCTGGTGTGTGCGCATGGGCGATCCGTCAATGACGCCGATGAGCGCAATGCCTGGCCTGATCGACTACGCCCATCATCCGTTGCGCTCTGAACGTCTGGATGTTCTGTTATGCGCGCGGGCCCGCTTTTTTCTGGGGAACACGTCTGGACTCATGTTGGTGAGTTCGGTTTTTGGTGTGCCGAGTGCATTGGCTAACTTGACGCCGCTTTCAGTACGGGCATTTTTGCCAGGCGATGTTTTTATCCCGAAGCTGCTGCGATATAGCGCCGATGGCCGTGCCCTTTCGTTTTTAGAAGCGATGGGCAGTCCGGTGGGTGATTTTCGCTACTCCCGGTTGTACGCAGAGGCCGGTATTGACGTGGTGGAGAATACGCCGGAAGACATTCGATTACTGGTAACCGAGATGTTGGACCGGATCGAGGGACGGCATGTGCCGGAGCGCGCGGATGAAGCGATGCAGCGCGACTATGCTGCACTGTTCCATGCGGGGCATTATGCTTATGGTGCCGCTTCACGCGTGGGCACCGCGTTTCTGCGCAAGCACGCGCACCTCTTGTCGCCAGCAGGAAAGTGATGTTTAGCAGACTACGGCAACTTTTATTCACCTCGCTTGCCTTGGTGCGTCCAGGTGAATTTCGATTTCGACTGTCGCGTTGCCCAATGTGCGGGCCAACACTGGTGGTGAAGCTCGCAGAGAGTTCGATATCGGTACGTTGTGCCAGATGCCGTGCGAGTGCAATCCATATGTCGATTGTAGGCGTCCTGCGGCAGTTAAACCCGGATTTTTCGCATCTAAGCGTTTACGAAATGTCCTCGCGCGGGCCGCTGATGGAATACCTTAAACGTCACGCTGGCCAACTTTCGTACTCGGAGCTTTTTGATGATGTAGAACGCGGAGAATACCGCGGCGACGTGCAGTGTCAGGATGTCCAGCAGTTGACGTACGCTGATAGTTCGTTTGACCTATGCACTTCGACCGAGGTGTTTGAGCATGTGCCAGATGATCGTCGCGGATTCAAGGAGGTTTGCCGGGTGTTGCGGCATGGCGGACGATTCGTTTTCACGGTGCCGTTAACAGACGCTGCAGCGACGGTGGAGCGCGCAGTCGCGGTCAATGGCGCGATACAGCACTTGCTTGAACCGGAGTATCACGGAGACGTTGTCCGCGGATACGGCAAGGTGCTGTGTTTCCGCAACTACGGGCTGGATATTGTAGACCGTTTGCGGGAGGCGGGATTTCGTCAAGCCCGCTTGGTGCTGGCGGATGACAAGGCCTGGTGGCGATTGGGTGTTAAGGTCGTCGTCGCCGAAAAATAGGCGTCGCCATTTACGGCGTTTTCAGGCAGGCAGACTTTTCATAAACGTTTCGAGCTGCTCTTGCCAAGTCGTCATCCCAATGCCGAAGCAATGATTCACTTTGGCTTTGCTGGTCGCCGCGTAAAGTGGGCGCTGGGCGGGCAGAGGGTACTTTTCGGTGGTGGTCGGGAGGATGTTGGCCCACTGGGTATCGGGGCTAGACGTTTTTTTTGCTAACGCCACAATCATCTCAGCAAACTCAAGACGAGTAGCGTGCCCAGCCGCAGATAGATGGTAAATGCCCGTTACGTCTTTTAATTTATTGATTTTACTAATTATTTTAACCGAAGACGCTGCGAGTGATCTAGCCCATGTAGGTGATCCCACTTGATCATTCACGACATAGAGCGCGCTTTTTTCGCGGGCCAGCCGCAGCATGGTGAGCACAAAATTTGCGCCCCGATCGCTGTAGATCCAACTTGCGCGCAATATTACATGTGCACACCCAGTGGCGACCACTGCACGCTCTCCTTCGAGCTTTGAATGTCCATAAACATTCAGCGGGTTCGTCGTGTCATCCTCTTCATAAGGCGTAGGTTTGGTGCCGTCAAACACGTAGTCTGTCGAATAATGTACTAGCAAAGCGTTCGTCCGCCGCGCCTCCTCGGCTAAGAGGCCAGGCGCTATCGCATTGATCTGGTATGCAAGTTCCCGCTCTTCTTCCGCTTTGTCGACAGTGGTGTAGCCTGCCGCGTTGACGATCACGTCGGGCGCGACGTCACGAACGAATTTCCGGATGCTATCCGGATCTGACAAATCCATTTGCGCGCGGACAGGCGCGATGATTTCTCCCAGCGGCACCAGCGCTTGTTGTAGCTCCCATCCCAATTGTCCAGTGCTGCCGGTGAGTAGAATTTTCTTCACGATGCTAACTCGGCGTCGGCAAGGCGCACACCGCCAAGATCCTTTGTCGATAATAGGGGCGTGCCTTGAATGGGCCAGGGGATGTTGAGCTGTGGATCACTCCATAGAATACAGCGCTCGTGCTGTGGCGCCCAATAGTCGGTGGTTTTGTATTCCACCTCCGCAAATTCGCTGATCACCAGAAACCCGTGCGCGCAGCCTTTGGGGATCCACAGCATCTTTCGGTTTTCAGACGAAAGTACGTGTGCGGTGAAAATGCCGAACGAGGGCGAATGTTTGCGAATATCCACCGCCACATCGTATATTTCTCCAGCCAATACACGAATAAGTTTCGCTTGCTCTTGCAGTATCTGGTAGTGCAGGCCACGCAGTACGTTTTTAGCGCTACGCGAGTGGTTGTCCTGAACGAATTGAGCGGTGATGCCGGTCTTCTCGGTGAATGCGCGCGCGTTGTAGCTTTCAAAGAAAAACCCGCGCTCGTCACCAAACACTTTGGGTTCAATTATCAATACATCCGGAATGCTGGTTTGCACGACGTTCATTATTGCAGTGACTCCGCTAACACATCCGTCAGATACTTGCCATAGCCGTTGTTCCCCATGGCGCCGGCAAGGGCCGCGAGCTGGTCTGCGGCGATATACCCCATACGGTAGGCGATCTCTTCGGGGCAGGCGATTTTCAGGCCCTGGCGTTTTTCGATGGTTTCGATGAACAGTGATGCTTCGAGCAGGGACGCATGGGTGCCGGTGTCGAGCCACGCCACACCGCGGCCCAGCAGGCTGACATTGAGTTCGCCGCGGCGGAGGTATTCGTTGCTCACGTCGGTGATTTCGAGTTCGCCGCGCTTGGAGGGTTTCAGCGCGCGGGCGATATCGACGACCTGGTTGTCGTAGACGAAGAATCCGGTGACCGCGTACTTGGACTTGGGATGCTTGGGCTTTTCCTCGATGGAGATGATTTTCCGGTTCTTATCGAACTCCACTACACCGGAGCGCTCAGGATCCTGCACCTGGTAGGCAAAGATGGTTGCGCCGGTGGTTCTTTCCATCGCCGTGCTCATGTCGCGCGTCAGATCGTGGCCATAAAAAATGTTGTCACCGAGGATCAGCGCGCACGAGCCATTGCCAATAAAATCAGCGCCGATAATAAAGGCTTGAGGCAGGCCGTCGGGTGATGGCTGCACCGCGTAAGAGATACTGAGGCCCCATTTGTGCCCGTCACCAAAAAGTTGCTCGAAGCGCGGTGTGTCCTGCGGCGTCGAGATCAGCAGAATATCGCGCATGCCCGCAAGCATCAGCGTAGACAGCGGATAGTAGATCATCGGTTTGTCGTACACCGGCAGCAGTTGCTTGGAAACCACTTGCGTGGCGGGATACAAGCGCGTGCCGGAGCCGCCTGCGAGGATGATGCCTTTCATGCGGCGCCTCTGTTAACGTAGTTGGTTTCGACCCATGTGCGATAGGATCCGTTCGCCACGTCGTTCACCCACTTCTCGTTGGCGAGATACCACGCTACCGTCTCGCGCAGTCCGGTTTCAAATTTTTCGGCGGGCTCCCAGCCTAATTCGTTCTTTATCTTCATTGCGTTGATGGCGTAACGCCGGTCGTGTCCCGGGCGGTCTTTCACGTAGGCAATCAGTTTCGCGTGCGGCGCGTTACCGGGCAGTTTTTCATCGAGAATGGCGCACAAGGTATTCACCACCTCCAGATTAGTTTTTTCGCTGTTGCCGCCGATATTGTAGGTCTCGCCGAGGCGGCCCTTGCTCAAGGCGGCGCGTATCCCCGCACAGTGGTCGGTCACATGCAGCCAGTCGCGCACTTGCTGCCCATCGCCATACACGGGCAACGGCTTGCACTCCAGTGCGTTACGTATCATCAGCGGAATCAGCTTTTCGGGAAATTGAAAAGGCCCGTAGTTGTTCGAGCAGTTGGTAGCGATCGTGGGCAAGCCGTAGGTGTGGTGGTATGCGCGCACCAGGTGGTCTGACGCGGCCTTCGACGCGGCATACGGGCTGTTGGGGGCGTAAGCTGATTCCTCGCTAAAGGCAGGGTCAGTTGGCCCCAACGAACCATAAACCTCATCGGTGGAGACATGCAGAAATCGGAATTGGCTTTTGGCGGGTTCCGCTAGCGTGCTCCAATAAGCGCGTGTTTCTTCGAGCAGGCTGAAGGCGCCGACCACGTTGGTTTGCACAAACTCACCCGGCGCATGAATCGAGCGATCGACATGGCTCTCGGCGGCAAGATGCACGATGGCGCTGGGCTGATGCTGCTTAAACACACTAGCGACCAGCGTGCGGTCGTTGATATCGCCTTTGACGAAAATGTGCCGCGCATCGTCGCGCAGACTCGCCAGATTGCCGAGATTGCCAGCGTAGGTCAGCTTGTCCATATTGACGACCGGCGTGCCAACGGTAGCGATCCAGTCCCGCACGAAATTCGCGCCGATAAATCCAGCGCCGCCGGTGACGAGTATCAACGTCTTGCTCCGATGCAAGTGCGCGGTCGCGGCTGGAGGTAGGCTTTTTTGTCCACGAATGCTAACCTGTGAGGCGGATGGGCTTGGTTGCAAAATTAGCCAATTATAACAAATACATAGCTCCAAACATGCCGCGAATCCTGCTGGTCAAAACCTCTTCGTTGGGCGATGTCGTGCACAACCTCCCGGTTGTCAGCGATATCCGCCGCTACGCGCCGGACGCCGAAATCGATTGGGTCGTCGAAGAATCGTTTGCCGCGATTGCGCGGGTGCATCCCGGCGTGCGCGGCGTGATACCGGTCGCGCTGCGGCGTTGGCGGCGCACCCTGCTGCAGCAGACTACGCGCCGCGAAATTTGTTCTTTTCTTGGCAAGCTGCGCGAACACGAGTACGACGCCATTATTGACACGCAAGGGTTGCTCAAGAGCGCGCTGGTGACATGTGCCGCGCGGGGCAGCCGTTATGGTCTGGACTGGCGCAGTTCGCGCGAGCCGTTACGCTTTTTGTATGACCGTACTTTCCGTGTGCCGTGGGGCGAACACGCAGTCGAGCGCAATCGCAGTTTGGCGGCGCAGGCGCTGGGTTATGCGCTGCCCGCGAGCGCCGATTACGGCATTGCGGCACAGCGGCGCGCCTTTACCTGGTTGCCCGGCAAGCCCTATGCCGTGGTACTGCATGCCACCAGCGCCGAGCGCAAGTTGTGGCCGGAAAGCGATTGGACGGAATTATGTAAGCATTTGTTTTTAAACAATATTTTTTGTGTTCTTCCATGGGGAAATGAGATTGAACGCACGCGCAGCGTGAGGCTTGCCGCAACCGTGCCCGGTGCGGTGGTGCCGCCGGCACTCGCGCTCGACGATTTAGCGGCGCTGCTCGTTGGCGCACAAGGCGTGGTGGGCGTGGACACCGGACTCACGCATCTCGCAGCTGCGTTGAACGTGCCGACCGTGGGCATGTACTGCGCAACTGACCCTGCCGCGACCGGCATTCATGGTTGCGCGCGCGCGATCAATCTCGGCGGCATCGGCGCGCCGCCCGCAGTGGCCGATGTTATCGATGCATGGAAAAAGGTCACGCTATAACTATGCCGCGCTTCCTCTATAACCTGCTGTTGTACCTCGCGCTGCCGTATGTGTTGCTGCGACTGTGGTGGCGCTCGCGCCGTCAGCCGGAATATCTGCAACATATTGGCGAGCGCTTCGGGTGCTACAACACGAAGCCCGACGCACAGCCGCTGATCTGGCTGCACGCCGTTTCCGTCGGCGAAACGCGCGCCGCAGAACCGTTGGTGCATGCGCTACGCAAAAAATATCCCGGCCATCGTATTTTGCTCACGCACATGACACCCACCGGGCGCGCAGCCGGCGAGGCATTATTCGGCGATGACGTGATGCGCCATTATTTACCCTACGATTATCCCGGCGCGGTGCGGCGGTTTTTGGATCATTTTCGTCCGCGCCTGGGGCTGCTGATGGAAACGGAAATCTGGCCCAATCTCGTTCACGCGTGCAAGGTGCGCGGCGTGCCGCTGCATCTGGTCAACGCGCGGCTGTCGGAAAAATCATTTGCCAATTACCAGCGCATGCGCACGCTCACTGCCGCGACGCTGCGCGAGCTCACTGCCGTTGCGGCGCAAACCGCCGCCGACGCACAACGCTTCACGGCGCTTGGCGCGCCGAACGTCGCGGTTTTCGGCAATCTTAAATTCGATGTTAATCCGCCACCGGCGTTGATCGTCGAAGGCGCGCGTTTACGCGTGAGCTTCGGCGCGCGTCCCGTGCTGCTCGCGGCAAGTTTGCGTGAGGGTGAAGAATTATTGTTTATAAACAATAGCTTGCATAAGTTAGCCGAAGTGCCGGAACTGTTGCTGGTGATGGTGCCGCGCCACCCGCAGCGCTTTGACGAGGTCGCCGCGCTGTTGGAAAAGCACGGTGTGCGTTACCAGCCGCGCAGCGAAAATTCGGCGATACGCGCCGACACGCAAGTGTTGCTCGGCGACAGCATGGGCGAAATGTTCGCGTATTACGCGGCGTGCGATGTGGCCTTCATCGGTGGCAGCCTGTTGCCGTTCGGCGGACAAAATCTGATCGAAGCGTGCGCGGTGGGTAAACCGGTGTTGGTCGGGCCGCACACCTACAATTTTGCCGATGCGGCGGAAAGCGCGATTACCGCGGGCGCCGCTTTGCGCGTGATGGATGCCGCCGACCTCGCACGCAAAGCCACGGCGTTGCTGACGCATCCGGCGCTGATGCAACGCATGGGGGATGCCGCGCTTCAGTTCAGCAAAACCCATCGCGGCGCCGCTGGCAAACTACTGGAGACGCTGCATTTTTAGCGCGTGTAGACGGCGCTCTCGGTGACCACGATATCAACCGGCAGATCGCTGCTCTCCAGCGGCACGTCAGGCACGATTTGACTATCGAAAGCGGCGGCAACCACCGCCGGACGCGGTGAAAAGCGCGCGAGCAATTGATCGTAGTAGCCGCCGCCGTATCCCAGGCGCTCGCCGCGCCGGGTGAAAGCGACGCCAGGCGCGATGACCCAATCAATGGCATCGAGCGGCGCGAGCGCGCAACGGTCCGCTCGCGGCTCGCGGATGCCCCACACGCCGGGCTGCAAATCGGCTTCCAGGTTTTGCACGAAATAAAGTTGCAGCGAACGGGTGGTTTTGTCGACGCGGGGCAGCACCAGTGTTCGGGTCTGTATCACGTGTGACAACACCGCGCCGGTATCAAACTCGCTGCCTATGCTGGCGTAGGCGAGTACACAACGCGCGCGCTGAAAACTTTCCAGCGACAGAATGTGTGCGGTGATCGCCGCGCTTGCGGCGGCGCGGGCTGTCGCGTCCAGCGCGTCGCGCCGACCCATGATTTTCCGACGCAGTGTTTTTTTTGCCGTGGACAGCGACTGCCGATCCAGCGAGTGCGTCATGGTAAGCGCGGTAAGCGGAAGCGAACTACTTGCGTTCCAGCCAGGCGCTGACGGCCGCGAGGTCTTCTTCGGCCAGCCGTCCCACCGCCGCTTTCAGGCGCAGGGTGGAGAGGATGGTGTTGTATTTCGCCTGGGCCAGATCGCGGCGCGCCGAAAAAAGCTGCTGCTGCGCGTTCAACACATCGACTTGCGTGCGCACACCGACTTCACGCCCGAGGCGCGAGGAATCGAGCGCGCTTTGTGATGAG
>JAYVQD010000009.1:0-3214 GCA_043777275.1 Nitrosomonadales bacterium | reverse complement strand
TGCCACACGCATCGCCGACTCCGAAGTAAAACTGATAATACTTGGACCCGACGAATTGCTAATGGTTCCGTTAAATATGAAGCACTACACTAGCGACGGCAGGCCGTTACCACTTCACGGTCTTGGGCCGCTTCGCGGCTTTGCCGTCGGCGAGGGCGCGCATGTAACGGCTTACATCGGCGAACGGATAAACCTTTCCGTCCCGTGCCACCGATTTTTCGGCGGCCAGCGCCGCAGCAACAAACGCTCTGCGCTTTTCCGCGAGCGCTGCCTGCGACTCGATAGCCTCGACCATCCAGGCGTGAGGTGTCTTGCCGGCGGATTCCGCCAGCGGTGTGATGCGTTTTCTGAGGACTTCCGGCAGTTTCAGTGTCGTGGTCGTGGCCATGGCTGATCTCCCAAGATCGCACTAAGGTGGCACCAAGGTAGCACCGCCGAAATTACCGGTCAAGCCTGACCGTTGAGCCGCCCGGCGTGAATGGGTTGGATGTGCGAAACGCGGCGCGTCATGCGATCATAGGCTTATGGATAAACCGGCATTGATTCGCATGATCAAAGAAATCGGCCGCGGCAAAAACGCCGCGCGCGATTTGAATCGTGACGACGCGCGCGCATTATTCGCGGCGATGCTGGCGAATGAGATTCCTGATCTGCAACTGGGCGCGGTGTTGATTGCGTTGCGTATTAAAGGCGAATCGCTGGATGAACTCGCGGGTTTTTTAGAGGCGTGCGAGGCGTGCTACCCGCATTTGAATGCACCGGCGGGAACCGTGCCGGTGGTCATCCCCGCCTACAACGGCGCGCGGAAATTGCCGAATCTCACGCCGCTGCTCGCCCAGTTGATTGCGCGTGAAGGCGTGCCGGTGCTGGTGCAGGGCGTGACGCACGATGCGGGCCGGGTATCCACCTGCGAGGTGTTTGCTGCGATGGGCATCCGCGCCGCGAGATCGGCGCAGGAGGCGCAGGAACAACTCGCCGCCTGCAACCTTGCATTCATTTCGCTGGACGTGCTCGCGCCACCGCTGGCGCGCGTGCTGGCATTGCGCGGCGCGATCGGGCTGCGCAGTTCGGGCCACACGCTGGCGAAAATGCTGCAACCGTTCACCACACCGGCCGTGCGGCTGGTGAGCGTGACGCATCCGGAGTATCTCGTGCGTATGCGTGAGTTTTTTACGCAGCACGCCGCCGGTGCGCTGCTGCTGCGCGGCGCGGAGGGCGAGGCGGCGGCGCATCCACGGCGCGAGCCGGTGATGGAGTGGTGCGACGGCAAGACATCGCAAGCATGGACTGCGGCCGCTGAAGAAAACCCCGCGCTGCCGGAAAACAATGATGCAGCAGTAACCGCAGCGTGGGTTGCCGACGTGCTGGC
Source organism: Nitrosomonadales bacterium (assembly GCA_043777275.1). Lineage (GTDB taxonomy): Bacteria > Pseudomonadota > Gammaproteobacteria > Burkholderiales > SG8-41 > UBA5216. Next base: position 1,845 of record JAYVQD010000009.1, on the reverse strand, counting down.
GGGCGGGCGCCCCGCGCCCGCTGCGATCCTGCATCAGGTCGCGTGTTGTTGTCGTGCGGCACGAGAACGAACGAATTTAAATAAATGAATAAAAACAAATACTTACAAAAACTCCGCTGGATCGCAAACCTGTGCTTCGCACTGACCGGTGCGGCGGCGTCTGCGCAAAATATGGCACTCCCGCGTCACGCGCCGTATCCCGGCGGGGTGGCGGTGGTGAAGTTGGGTGAGGCAGACTCGCACGCGCTCGACGTAACGTTCGGCGGCAAACGCGTGCTCACCGTTAAAACCGCCGATGGTCTGCTCGCGCTGGTGGGGCTGCCGCTGGATACCCAGCCGGGCCCGCAGACTTTGCAGATCAAGGCCAGCGAAGGCGCGCTCAAGTTGGCTTATGCCACCACCTTCGAGGTGAAGCCGAAAGTGTATCCCGCGCAGCATTTGAAAATCAGCTCGCGCTTCATGCAGCCGTCCGCCGAAGATATCGAACGCAACGAACGCGATCAAATCGCCATCGCGCGCGCAAAAGCGCACTGGAGCGACGAAGCGCCCGCGAACTTTACGCTGGACATTCCGGCCACCGGGCCGCTGTCCGCGCGCTTCGGGCTGCGCCGTGTGCTGAACGGCAAAGAGAGTTCGTCGCACGCGGGTCTGGATGTAGCCATAGGCGCGGGCACACCGCTGCGCGCGGCGGCGGCGGGGCGCGTGATCGCCACCGGCGACTATTTTTATTCAGGCAAATCCGTGTTCGTCGATCACGGTCAGGGCTTTATCACGCTCTACATCCATATGAGCCGCATTGATGTGAAGGAAGGTGACGCCGTTGCGCGCGGCGCAACCATCGGACTTTCAGGCGCGACAGGGCGTGTCACCGGGCCGCATCTGCATTGGAGCGTGCTGCTTAACGGCGCGTATGTAGACCCGGAGCTTTTTCTGAATCCAAAAGCGGCGCGCTAGCCGGTATTTCGCAACTACGCCGCCGCTACTTCGCCGCTGTTTTTGCCGCCAGCTCACGCCACTGCGCGGACAACTGCTGAAGTCCCTTGTAGAACGCGGCCTGTTCTTCCATCGCGCGGGCCGGGTCTTCTTCCGCCGGCGTGGCTGCCGGCACCGCGGCGCCGATAAACGCGCGCTCTTTGCGCCCGACGCCGGATTTCAAAAACGCGTGCAGTTCGGACAAGGTGGCGGCATCGAGTTTGCGGCGCAGGGCATCGATAGGGTCGGCGGCGGTGGCCAGCGCGCCCTGCGGCACGGCGGGGAAACTGCCTTCCACATACTTGCCGCCGATGCGCTCGCATTCATCAACTATCATGTTTTCTGTTTCAAACAGCGCGGCAAATTCGCGCCGCTCGCGGTTCTCCGGCGAACGAAACAAGACCTGCTCGCGCACCGACAGCGCTTCGTTGCCGAACAGTACGCGGGTCAGTGAACGCACCATCTCGCGCGGATAAAATTCGAGGAATTCTTTCTCCAACGCCAGCAGCGTGCCGCCCGCGGTTGAACCATAAAAAATCAGCAGCGCGCCGAGTTCGTCGGCGTCGAACCGCCGCGCGTATTCACGCGCCAGCGCTTCATCCATCCAGCCGTAGAGCGGTTCCTGGCCCATAGGTCCGACTTGCCCGACGCGCCCCGTGCGCGCAAGGTGATCGAGGTAATACTGGCGCCATTCGCCGGCGATGCGCTGTTCGGTTTCCGCCCAATTCGGGTGCCCCGGTTTCCACGCCGCGCCTTTGCCCACGGCCTTCAGTAGCATCGGCACGTAAGCGCGGATGCGTACTTCCTCGAACTGTTTTTTCTTGTCGGCGTAACCGCCTTTGAGGGTGACCAGTTCGCGCGCAAGCGTAGCGG
>JAYVQD010000008.1:0-12643 GCA_043777275.1 Nitrosomonadales bacterium | reverse complement strand
ACCGAGTATCTGCACCGGCGCGGCATGCGCTTCCGCTTGAAACACGGTGTCAGCGGCCAGCCGCCGCAGCACGCTGAGTGCTTCGGCGTGGGTGAGACGCGGGCGCAGCGCATCCAATCCCGACAGACTCGACACCACGTCGCGAAATTTTTCAAAAGTCTGATACTCGGTCGAATCCAGCGTGCGTTCGCCGGGCCAACCCAAGCCTTTGAGCAACGACAAAAAAGTGGTGCTCCACGCCGACGGCGGCTGGCGCAGACCGCGTGCCTCGCGCGCGCCGGCGAGCCACGGTTCGAGCAGTGCAGCGAGCCTTGGCGACAGCTCGTGCGCCGCCGCGCGCAATGCGCCGGGGTTCACACGCTTGCGGCCACGCGCGCGCAGTTGTGCATCCACCAGCGCGCGCGACGCCAGTTCGGCTTCTGCGCCGCCCAGGTACGGGCTGCGCAACAGCACACCCGCTTCTTCCAGCGTGGCTTCGCCCCCTGCCAGCCTTAGTATTAAAAAAGCATTAAAAACAACAGGATAGCTTGTGAGCGGCAAACCCAACGAGCAATTGAATAACCGCGGCGTGGCGTCTCCCGGCGCCGTCACGCGCGACGGTTCAAGCACATCATCAAACACGCGCATGACGGCGGCGCGGCGTGCCGCCAGATCGGGCACGACCACGCCGATGCGCAGCCGGGGTAGCGCATCCGCATGCGCGGCAAGCAAGCTGCGCACGCGCCCGGCGACATGCGTGAGTTCGGCTTCAGCGTCGTCACACGCGTAAGCGGTAGCGTTGCGAGGCGCCGCGCCGGCAAGCGGCGCATCACTCACCACGCAGCCGCTCTGGGTGAACGCATCAAACAGACGTTGTTGCTGCGGCGTATAGCCATCGTAACCCGCGCGCAGGATGTGCCGCACGCGGGAACGCGCGCCGCCGTTGAGCGCTTGCGCGATGCGCCCGGGCAGTTGTGCGCTGTCGATCCACCCCGCGCTGCGCAGCCGTTCGCTGTAGGCGCGGCTCCACTCGCCGAACGCGGCGGCATCTTCGCCGCTGCTATCCCACGCCGCGCGATGCGCCGCGACATCCATGTGAAACGCGTGTTGTGTAATCCATGCCTCACGCGCGCCGCGCGCCGCCATCGATGGATTCAGCAGCAGGCCCGCCAGACGCGATGACTCGATGACGGTTTCCCACAAGGCGATTTCCTGCTGCGCTGACAGCAGCAGCGCGCCCTGCTCACTCTGCTCACCCTGCGCAGCCAGCGCCAGCTCTTGCCAGGTACGCTCCAGAAACGCACCATACGGCAGCGTATCGGCGCTGGGCCAAACGGATTTTCCGCTGCACGCTTGTGCGGTGTCGTACTCGCTTTTGAAATACAGCGCGAGGCGGCGGTTCGGCGTAATAACCGTCGCCCCGGCCAAGAGCGCCTGAACTTGGTCAATAGTCATTGAACCAATGCCCTGCGACAAGAGGGACTCTGTTTCTCATGCCCCTCCCATTACCACTATCGTCCGAAAATGCCTCGAAGAATGTTCACGCCATCCTTGATCGGGTCTGGTGCGGCAGGCGCGCTGGGTTGCGCTGCGGTGTCACGCGCTGGCGCACCGGGTGAGGCGCGCTGCGGACGTCCGCCGGAGTCACCCGCATCGCCCAACAAGGTGGATGCGGTTGATTTGAAGCGCACTTTCGCGTACCACTGAGGGTCTTGCGGGCGCGGCGGAAAACCGAAATTCGCTTCGGGGCCATAGGCGATAAAGCTCAACATTTGCGCTTTTTTCACCACGTCGGCCGGCACGGTGCATTCGGTGGTTTGCGGCGGCATCACCACTTTTTCGCGGATCAGGCGCGCCACTTCCGCAGGCGGAATGTAGTCCATCAAACTACCGCCGGATTCCTGCACTTCGCTGGAACTCCACATCACCACATCGTTGCCGTCCCCGCCCATGGCGGTCGCAAAATAGCCGGTTGCGGTTGATGGCGCATTCCAGCGCACCGAGGCGGCACCCGCGCCGCGCGCAGAAGCGGCGAGTTCAACGCGCTCCATGAAATCCTGCCCCGCGCCGAGCGAGAAGCGAATGTCCGGTGTGTAGTTGCCGCGTATGGTGTGTTCGCCGATAAGCGACGCTGAATCGGGCACGGCCTTGCTGTCCTGCTGATTCGGCCACAAACCGTTGGTGCGACCGGACGACGGCCCGCCACCCGCCACGTTGCGCGCAACCGTTCCCGACGGCATTTGGCCTTGGCCCATGCGCGCGAAATCGACGATCACCGGTTGTCCCGCACGGGTAGCCTCTCCACAACCCCAATAAATCAGCATGCGGCCCTTGGGACGCTCCATGTTCTCGGGCCGTTCGCGTTCGCCAGGCTGACGTTCACCACGCGGCGTAAGCAACGGCAAGGAAGGCCCCATGCTCATGCCCGCCGGAATATCGTGCGCCGCACTCGGCGCATCCGCCGGACGTTGCGACCCCAGATGCAAATAGACCTTGCGCCCGCTTTGCTGCTGCCCGCCACCCATCATGCCCGCCATCATGCCGGCCATGCCACCCGCACCGCCCATGCCGGGCATGCTCATGCCGGAGGACGTTTCAACATTCATCCAGTACTGCGCGATAGGCGCTTTCTGCTGGGCAAAGGCTGCTGCTGGAATCGTCAGCAGTGCAATGGCGAAAACCTTTTTCATCGGCTGGCTCCCGTGAACGATGGGTGGGGTTACAGATAACACCGCGAAGTTACTTCTCGATCAGGTGCGCTTTCTTTTTTTCTTTGGCCCACTCGTCGGCGTCGGCCGGTGCATCTATTTTCTCGATGATGGGCTTCCACACTTTGGCGAGCTCGGCATTCAACGCTGTGAACGATTTCTGGTCATCGGGCACGTCGTCTTCGGCAAAAATGGCTTCAACCGGGCATTCGGCAACACACAAGGTGCAATCGATACACTCGTCCGGGTCAATCACCAGCATATTGGGGCCTTCGCGGAAGCAATCCACGGGGCACACATCAACGCAGTCGGTGTACTTGCACTTAATGCAGGTTTCAGTCACTACATAGGTCATGAGAGTCCTCGCCTTCGGGCGATACTAAGTGATTCCGGATGCGATCTTGAAATCCGGGAAAGTGCCCATATTTTAACAGAAACAAGCGCTTACGGCTTGTTGGCAGGTTGCCGGCGGCGGCGCTGCCGGGACTTTGCTTTCCAAAATTAGGTTTTTTGGTTAGCATGGTTTCCCCTACGCCTGTTGCCGCGCCATCTGTGTGGCCGAATTCAACTTTTTTCCCTAATTCATCGAGAGGTTTTGCAGCAATGAGCGAGCATATTCATCACGTTAAGGACGACACCTTTGACGCCGAAGTCATCAAGTCTACGACCCCGGTGCTGCTGGATTACTGGGCCGAATGGTGCGGCCCGTGCAAGATGATCGCGCCGATTCTCGACGAAGTAGCCAAGGATTACGCGGGCAAACTGAAAGTGGCGAAAATCAATATCGACGACAATCAGGCTACGCCGTCCAAGTTCGGCGTGCGCGGCATCCCGACACTGATGATTTTCAAGAACGGCGCGGTCGAGGCTACCAAGGTCGGCGCGATGTCAAAATCGCAACTCAAAGCCTTTATCGACAGCCATATTTAACCGCCCCTCATGTAACCTTTTACAGCTCATAGCGCTTTTACGGCTCATTTGACAGCCCCGGCTGATCGCTATACCCTACCTCTCAGCGCTCGAACCGCGCCGTAACGTGTAACCTAAAAGTCAATTCTGCGGTTCCAGCGCGGGCGAGGATTCCTTCCCGCCCGCCCCTCCGCTTCCCTGGTTTTACTTGTTACACCCCCCGCTCCATCCATCAGTCCCACCCCGTAACACTCGATAGCCGTACCCAAAATCCATGCATTTATCCGATCTCAAAAACCTTCCCATCGGTGAACTGGTCGAGATGGCCGTTACCAATGAAGTGGAGGGGGCCAATCGTCTTCGAAAACAAGAGCTGATATTCGCTCTGTTAAAAAATCAGGCGAAAAAAGGCGAATCGATCTCCGGCGCCGGCACACTGGAAGTGCTGCCGGACGGCTTCGGCTTTCTGCGCTCACCTGACACCTCGTATCTGGCAGGCACGGATGATATTTACGTGTCGCCTTCACAGGTTCGCCGCTTCAATCTGCATACCGGCGACACCATTGACGGCGAAATTCGCACCCCCAAAGACGGCGAACGTTACTTCGCGCTGGTCAAGGTGGACAACGTCAACGGCGAGCCGCCCGAAAACGGCAAGCACAAGATTCTGTTTGAAAACCTGACGCCCTATCACCCGACCGAGCACCTGAAACTCGAGCGTGAAATCAAGGCCGAGGAAAACATCACCGGCCGCATCATCGACATCATCGCGCCCATCGGCAAAGGCCAGCGCGGCCTGATCGTGTCGCCGCCTAAAGCGGGTAAAACGGTGTTGATGCAGCACATCGCGCACGCGATTACCGCGAATCATCCCGAAGTGGTGCTGATCGTGCTGCTGATCGATGAGCGCCCCGAAGAAGTCACCGAGATGCAGCGCTCGGTCAAAGGCGAAGTGCTGTCGTCCACCTTCGACGAACCGGCCTCGCGCCATGTGCAGGTCGCCGAGATGGTGATCGAAAAAGCCAAGCGCCTGGTCGAACACAAAAAAGACGTGGTGATTCTGCTCGACTCGATTACACGTCTTGCACGCGCCTACAACACCGTGGTGCCCGCGTCGGGCAAAGTACTCACCGGCGGCGTGGATGCCAATGCCTTGCAACGCCCGAAACGTTTCTTCGGCGCAGCGCGTAACGTTGAAGAAGGCGGTTCGCTCACCATACTCGCCACCGCGCTGATCGACACCGGCTCGCGCATGGACGACGTGATCTACGAAGAATTCAAAGGCACCGGCAACATGGAAATCCATTTGGACCGGCGCATGTACGAAAAACGTATTTTCCCGGCGATCAACGTCAATCGCTCCGGCACGCGTCGCGAAGAATTGCTGATCCCCAAAGACGTGTTGCAAAAAATCTGGGTGCTGCGCAAATTGCTCTACCCGATGGATGAACTCGAAGCCACGGAATTTCTGTTGAGCAAAGTGCGCGACACCAAGACCAACGCGGATTTTTTCGATTCGATGCGGCGCGGGTAGCGCGTCCGTAGCCCGCGTCACGCTTAGGCGAATGCATATCCGCTGCGCAAACTGTCCTGCCGACCACCGCGATCGCAGCGCTTCTTTGCTGCGTCCGCCTATTCCAGAGCCAACGCCTGCTTCGCAATGAATTTTATTTGTTGTTTAAAAACAAATACTTACATTAAATTCGCGCGCACGTTCTGATCGATAGAAACCAGCCCCCGCTGCGGTGTGTGCGTTGTATTGCCTGGCTACGGGTAGTAACATAAACCTGTCAAACCAGTCATTCCAAGGAGGTCTCTTATGTGGCGTGGAATAGCGATATTGGCACTATCGATGGCCGGGTGCGCGCAACTGCCGCCCACCGCCAGGGATGTTCAATCGAAAAAGTTTGAATCCGTTGCCGACAAGGTGGTCATTTATATCGCAAGGCCCAGAGTGGATTCTCCGACCGACGGGCCGATTGCGATCGGCAACGATGCCGTGATCACCACGTACCAAGGCACCTACTACCGCTGGGAAGCCGCGCCCGGCACGCATCGTATTCAGGGTTACGGTCCGTTCAGCGCTTCGCTTACCTTGCAAACTGAAGCGGGCAAAATCTATTACGTTCAACACAGCGTGGTAGGCAGCACACGTGAAGGGACCAAATCGATGCACCTGCAGCAAGTCGATGAACTGCGCGGCCGCAAACTCGTCAGCGACGCACAGTCGCTGTAATTGTTAATGCGCGCGGCGTAGCACTGCCATCGTATGCAACCGTGTTGAGCCGCGATAGCAATACCCCGGAACCGCTGTCACGCGTCATACAGCGAATCACGGCCACACTGGCGCTCGCGCTGATGGTACCAGTGGCTCTTCTGTTGGCTGGCTGCGCCTCAACACCACAAGCCACTGCAGAGCGCGATGCGCAAGCCCGGCAGTATGCGAGCAGCCCGGCCAGTTCAACCCTCTTCATTTACCGTCCCGATTATGGGAATTCGGACTCGGACACGGTGTTGTGGATTGACGGCAGGCTTATCGGTGCCACACTCCCGAAAACTTTTTTTCGTGTCAACGTTGAGCCGGGCAAGCACACGCTGTCGGGCATGGGGCACGACAATGGCCGCCTGACCCTGGAAACCCGGCCTGGGGAGCTTTATTACATATCGCTTTCCACCATCGTCGGCAACTCGCATTTCTGGCTGGTTCCGCCCGAAATCGGCCGTAAAGCCATCAATAGCTGCTGCAGCCTGCTGGAAAACTGGACGCCGGGTCAAAGACCCTTGCTTCGGTAGCCAAAATCGTTGATAATTCAGCCCTTTTTCGCCCCGGAACAACCCGGTAGGAAGCCGCCATGAAAGCCGAAATTCACCCTGAATACAATGAGATATCCGTAGCGTGCAGTTGCGGCGCTAGCTGGAAAACTGGCTCGACGATGGTTAAAGACCTGCATGTTGAGGTCTGCTCGTCATGCCACCCGTTCTATACGGGCAAGCAAAAGATCGTCGATACCGCCGGTCGCGTTGAGCGGTTCAACCAGAAATACGGTAGCCGCACCCCCACGACTAAAGCAACAGCGGCAACAGCGGCAACAGCGGCAGCACCGGCAGCGCCGGCGGCGGCTCCCGCCGCAGCCGAACCGCAGGCAGCCGCGTAACTTCATTATCAGCAGGTCAATAAGGGCAGCCTCGTGCTGCCCTTTGTATTGGTAATCTCACGCGTGCCCCACGTGGCGCCCCGCGCTACCTAACCCAGGAGTGATCCACCATGAAAAAATTTCGCATCGCAGTCATCCCCGGCGACGGCATCGGCAAGGAAGTGATGCCCGAAGGCTTGCGCGCGCTCGAAGCCGTGGGCCGCAAATTCGACATCGAATTCAAGTTCGATGAACTCGACTGGAGCTGCGACTACTACGCGAAACATGGCGTGATGATGCCCGAGGATGGCCTGGAACAACTCAAAAAACACGACGCGGTTTATTTCGGCGCCGCAGGTTGGCCCGCCACCGTGCCCGATCACATTTCACTGTGGGGACTGTTGATTCCGTTTCGCCGCGGCTACGATCAATACGTCAACTTGCGCCCGGTGCGCCTGATGCCCGGCATGAAATGCCCGCTGGCCGACCGCAAACCCGGCGACATCGATTTCTGGGTGGTGCGCGAAAACAGCGAGGGCGAATACTCATCGGTGGGCGGCCGCATGTACGCCGGCACCGAGCGCGAGTTTGTGACGCAAAACGCGGTGTTCTCGCGCACCGGCACTGATCGCATTCTGAAATACGCCTTCGATCTCGCCGCCACGCGCCCGAAAAAACATCTCACCTCCGCCACCAAATCCAACGGCATTTCGATTTCGATGCCGTATTGGGATGAGCGCGTGAAGGCGATGTCGGAAAAATATCCTGCCATCAAAGTCGATCAGTTTCACATCGACATCCTGTGCGCGCATTTCGTGATGCACCCGGACTGGTTCGACGTGGTGGTCGGCTCCAATTTATTCGGTGACATTCTGTCCGATCTGGGCCCGGCTGCCACCGGCACCATCGGCATCGCGCCGTCAGCGAACATGAATCCGGAGAAATTATTTCCGTCGCTGTTCGAGCCGGTGCATGGTTCTGCGCCGGATATCTATGGCCGCAAAGTCGCCAACCCCGTAGGCATGATCTGGGCAGGCGCGATGATGCTCGACCATCTCGGTTGCCCCGAAGCCGGCGCCGCGATGGTCAAAGCGATTGAAAACGTATTGCAGGAAGGCCCGAAGACACCCGACCTTGGCGGCAAAGCCAACACGGCTGATCTGGGTAAGGCTGTGGCGGAGATGCTGAAGTAGTGCGCGACAATTGCAGGCGATCAGAAATACTTGATTGCCTGCACCCAGCCGCGCGTATGACGGTCGGTATCTGAAGCAACCGACGGCTGACTACCCAAGCGCGTGGCCAGCGTCAACTTCACCTGAAAGTCATTCGGTTTTACCCACGTCAATCCGACGCCGCCGGCCGACAGATGGCGTGTGTTCGCCCCCGCGATAAACGGGTGCTCGTTCAGCGTTACGCCGCCGGTATCAACGAACACAAAGGGCTGCAACACGCCCGGCACCGCGGCGACGTTGAAGGTGTAGCGCAGCTCGGCTGTCGCCACGTAGCCGGAATCTCCCGGCGCCTCGCCCCACGGATACGCACGCACGCCGTTGGCGCCGCCCAGCACGAATTTTTCAGAGGAGTCGAGATTCTTGCGCGCCTTTTGCCCCGAGAATGCAATATAGGCCGACAGCCGCTCGCCGAGATTTTGCAGACGCAGCACGTTGACGTTCCACTTATCGAAGTGCCCATGGGTGCGCGCGGTCACATCATCAACCGCGCGCGCGATGGGGGTTTCGACATTCACGCGACCACTCGCATAGCCCAGCGAAAACACTGTGATGCCACCGCCCCACAGGGCATCGCGCGCGTCGCCCCTGAGCGTCAACGTACCTGCGCGTGTCGATCGGTCAACCGCAAGCGCGACCGCTGCAATGCGGTCCTGAAAATCACGCCACTCGTAGGCCGCTTGCCCGTAGAGGTTGAAATGACGCGTGCGGATGAAGGGATAACTTGCATTCAGCGTATAGGTATCAGCCTCGCCGCTGGCATCCAGCACTGAAAAAAGGTTGCCCAATTGATGCGTCGATCGGCTGAACGCCGCACCCAACTTGAAACCATCACCACCGACGGGAATCTGATACGCCAGTCGTCCGTAATCCAGTCCGTTGAAGCTTTTGGACAACTGCGCGCTTAACAAATCACCGAATCCCAGCGGGCTCAACACATTCAGTTTCCCGGTCAGCCGATAGCCACCGGTAAAGCGGTCGCCTTGATTGTCGAATTCGATGCTGCCCGAGGCGAACGGCGCGGGGGTTAAATTCACCGTCAGATCGGATTCGCCGACATTCGTCCCTGGACGCAGCGTGCCGCGCACTTCGCCCACGCCGGGTAAATCGTTGAGCAACAGCAGCTTGCGCTCGAGCGCGGGTTCAACCACGGTCGCGCCGGGTAAAGACGCGGTATGACCGCGCACCACGCCGTCACGCACGCGCGATTTGTTGTCGAGGTAAACCTTGCCGTAGCGTCCTTCGATGACGGCGATTTCCACCGCGCCGTCCTTGATGTCCTGCGCCGGCAGATAGGCGCGCGCCACCAGGTAACCGCGCTCGCGGTAGTAGCGCGAGATGCGCGATGCTGCCTGATCGAGATCGGCAAAGCCAATGTCCTTGCCGACGATGTCGCCAACCTGCGCGACCAACTCTGCTTCGGCAAACGCCGTACTGCCCGTCACGCGAAAACGTTTGAGCACGAAGCGCGTGGAGGATGGTTGTATCGCCGGGCGTGCGGGCTCGTCGAGCTTGATCGCGGGCGCGGTGTGCGTGGGCACTTCCAGTATGGGCTTTTGCTGATCGCGCAATATCGAACCGGCGTCGGGGGCGACCTGGGCCTGAATCGCCCCTGAAAAACCACCGATCATCACGACATATGCGTAAGTATATGTTTTTATTATGTTTTTTATTTTCATCATTATCGGCTGGTGGGCCTTAGCGCTACTGCGTAATTGCGGACGGCAAATTCACACCGCCGTTGATGACGGTCACACGCGTGCTCACCGCACCATTCGCACGGTGCCGTTCATCACCGCTTGTGCTGGAGATCAAGCCGCCGGTCGCGGCGTCAGGCTGCACACCGTCCAAGCCCAGCAGCGCCGGCGGCCCGCTTACCGTGAGCGGCAGCAACGGGTCGTGACCGGAGTGGATTGACGTCAGAACATCGGTGGGTATTCCACTTACACCCGCGCCGCCGCTGCCGGGTAACGTTGGCGCAGCGCTCACCGTCAACGTGCCGTTCACATAGGCGACAGTGTAATTGCTCGACGACTGACCCGATGGCGTGATCACGTACGCACCCGCTGGTGACGTTGCGGTTGCAGGTGTCGAAAACAACAATGAACCCGTCAGGCTCGCCGGATTGTCCGCAAACACGAACCCGGAATACGTCGCACTAAACGGCGGCAACGGATCACCGGTAAGCTTGCTCTTATTGTCCGCGGCTATCGTCAGCGCACGCGGCGTGATGGTGAATTGCCCTGGTGTAAATGCAGTGACGCTGTAGTTGGTGTTGCTTGCCAGTGTGCCCTGATTGATCGCATACGGGCTACCCGCGACATTCTCGCCCGCCGTGCGTGCCAGCACGCCCGCGAACACACTGGTGATAGTGTCGGCGCCCGCCAATCCCGCGCCGCCCACATTGAAAGTCAGTGCCGGATTGGCATTGCCGTATATCTTGGCGGCGTTGTTTGCCGTTAGCGTGATATTGCGCGCAGTCACTGTACCGGTATGCGTGCCGCCGGTGAGGGTGTAGTTGCTCGCCAATCCCGTGCCGTCGCCCAGCGCCAGCGTGCCGGTGGTCAGCGTTTGTGTGCCTGCCGCCACATTGGCGCTGGCTACCGTGCCAAGCCCACTTGCGACGGCCAGCGTCTGTCCCAAAACACCGGTGTTGATCGTGCCGGCAATACCAAAGGTGGCGCCCGCAAAGTCTGTCGTCGCGTCATACGCCCGCGTGCCGCTCAGGTTAACGACTGCCGCATCGACGGTGAGCAATCCCGTGGAATTCTTGGTGAGCGCGTAGCCCGTAGTGGCCGTTACCGGCGTTACGTCTATCGCGTAGCTGCCCACATTCGCCGTGGTGATTGAGCCGGTCGATGTCGCATTGCCCGTGACCGTATTGGCCTGCGTATCCTGCGTAAACACACTGCCGAAAGCCGTCGCGTCCACAAACCCCGTTACTGCATAGGCGTTCGCCACCACCGGCGCGCCATCCTGACCATACGTTTTGTTTTGATTGGTTGACGTCACGGTCAACGCGGGGCTATTCGCAAACACGTAGCGATTGCCCGTAGGCGAGATGGCCGCCGGGAACGCCGCTCCCCATACGGCCTGATTGCCACTTAACAAACCGCCAAACGTGTTGCCGGTATGCGTGTTGGCATACACCAGCCAGCGACCGCCCGGCGTGGACAAGGCACCCGCGCCGGCGTTGTTAATGAAGTTGGCTCCCGCCAGTCTGATCGCATCGCCAACGCCACTGGCGCTGATCGCGCCATTGAGTGTGAGGTTGCCTGCGGCTTGCACGGTGAGGCTTCCGGTCAAACTCGATGCGCCCAGACTGATCGCGTTCGCATCGCGCAGCGACACGCTGCCGGCATTGGTGATGGTCACCGTGTTGAAATTGTTTGCCGCATTCGTCGCGGTAACGTTACCCGCGCCGGTGAGGGTCGTCGCAACCGCAGCAGCGTTGACCACGCCGCCCAACGTCAGCATCGACGCCGCAGAAGTGGTCGCAATGGTGCTGGCGGTGGCGAGGGTAACCGTGCCCGCGAGTGACGCCGTACCCGTACCGGTGAGCGCGCCGTTACCGCCAACCCCTACGCCATTCAGCGTTACGGGTTCCGCAGCCAACGCAACCGCATTGACATTCAACGTCGCATCGCTAGCCACCGTGGTTCCTGTCGCGACACCACCCAGCGCGTTGGCACTCGCGGCCGACAGCGTTCCCGCGTTGATAGCGGTAGCACCGGTATAGGTGTTGTTGCCGGACAGCGTCAGGGTGCCGGCGCCGGTCTTCGCCACGCCACCCGCGCCACTGATGATCCCGGCATAGGCCGTCGTGGTATTGTCGCCGCCGGTGGTCAGTGTGCCTGCGCCCAAGGTAACGTTACCGCCCGCGGCGCCGCCGCCCGCCAGCGAGCCGATGGTTTCACTGGTGCCGTTGAGATCAAGAATCGCGCCCGCGGTATTCGCCAGCGTCACTGCGGAACTATTGCCGATGCCGTTACCACCCGCCACACGCAAGATACCGGCATTGATCGCTGTTGCGCCGGTGTAGGTGTTGTTGCCCGACAAGACTACCGTGCCCGCACCGGTCTTGGTGAGATTGCCCACGCCGCTGACGACACCGCTTAACGTCAGCGTTCCCGCCGCACCGGTGACGGTGCTGGTAGTGGCGCCGGTAAGGGTGACGGCGCCGCTGGCGACGGGATTTCCTGCCGCTCGCGAGAGCGTGCCGCCGCTTAGCGTCAACGGCTCGGCGACGGTAAACGCGTTAAGCGCAAGTGTGCCGCCCGCGTTCACCGTGGTGCCGCCGGCCGCAGTACCGAGCGCGCTGGCGTTGTTCACGAGCAAGGTTCCGGCATTGACGGTGGTTGCACCGGTGTAGGTGTTGGCGCCGGAGAGCGTCAGGGTGCCGGTGCCCGCCTTGGTCAAACCACCCGTGCCACTGACGACACCGGTGTACGCTGTCGTTGTATTGTTACCGCCGGAGGTCAATGTGCCCGCGCCCAAGGTAACGTTACCCCCAGTGACGCCCCCGCCCGCGAGCGAACCGATGGTTTCATTGGTACCGTTAAGATCCAACGCCACGCTCACCGCATTCGCTAGTGTAGTGCTTCGTTCTGTTTGGAACTTAATCGGGAATTTGCGCGGATGACCTTTGCGAGGATGTCATGGGCCTTGGCAGTCCAGAAGAAGG
>JAYVQD010000007.1:0-12683 GCA_043777275.1 Nitrosomonadales bacterium | reverse complement strand
CGCTCAAGCCCTTGTCGGTTTTCATATAACCCAGATGGCCGAGCACGATGTCCACCGGGAAATCCGCGAAGCTGCGATCCATGTCGGGGAATTCATCGCAGTGCATCAGAAATTCCATGTGCCAGCCCATCGGTGCGATGCGTTTGGCGAGTGCGGTGAGTTGCGCCATCGGCAGCGTGCCGGGTTTGCGGTTTTTAACGTCAACGATGTTCACGCGCACGCCGCGCACACCTGCGGCATTGAGTTTGGCGAGTTCGGCATCGGCAATGTCGTCATCCACCACGGCTACGCCGCGAAATGCGCTTCCGGCTGCGCCCGCCATACGCAGGGCTTCAAGTATCACCGTGTTGTCAGAGCCGTAGACGCTGGGCTGCACCAGCACCGCGCGTTCAACGCCGAGGGTGGTCAGCATTTTTTGATAATCGGCCAGCAAACAATCGGGTGGCGTGTACACGCGCGAGGGCGAATACGCGTGGCGCGCGATGGGCCCGAGTATGTGCGCGTGCGTGTCGCAGGCGAGCTTGGGTAGCGTGAGTTTCGGTTTGCGCGGATTGAAATCCGGTGGCGCGCACGGCGGCGCGCCGGGTGGGGTGGTATTCATGTAAGGGTCAGTGATGAAAGGGAAATATGAGCGGGCGCAAGCATAACACAAAGCGCCTTATGTTCTGGCGCGGACGATAAAAAAACTCAATAAAAACAGATAGTTACGTATGATGGTGTGACTGCTGCGCGAGGCGGATAAAATTCGCACAGCCCAACTGATATCCACGAGACCACGCCATGCCATTCCACCGTTTTGAAAATCTGCAAGTGCATCATTTGAATCCGCACCTGTCCACCGGTGAAGGTCCGGTGATCGAGGGGGAGTACATGTATTTTCGCATCGTCACCAAAAAAGCGGGCACCGGTTCCACGCTGCACTATCACCCGAATGAGCTGATGGCGTTTCCGCTGTCGGGCAAGATCAACGCCGTGGTCGGACGCGAGCGGCGCATCGTCACGCCTGGCACGTTTGTGCATATGCCGCCGTTTGCGCGGCATGGTTTCACCGCTTGCGAAGACGGCGATCTTGTTTATCTCTACATCAAGGATCGCACCTGGACGTTGATCGGCGCGGCGCAGGACGAAGCCTTGCCGGACAAGGCACGCTCCGCCACCGAAGTCGCGCGTGACTTTACCGCGGGTAAATACCCTGGCGAAAAAAAGGACGCGGAAAAATCGCAGGCCATCCTCGACGGACTGGGCCGCTGCTACTATCCGATGATCGATGCGCTGGATGCGCCGGATTCGTCAGGCCATCACGAGCAATGGGTGGAGGGCACGAATCTGTCGTTCGGCTTTGTGGAATCGCCCAAAGGCCACCGTGTATCGATCGACCAGGCGCCGCACGAATACTTCACCTATGTCATCAAGGGTGAAATGGATGCCGAGGTCAATGGCGAGAAGAAGCACGTCGTTGAAGGTGATGTGATTCAGATTCCTCGCGGCGCCTCATATCGCTGGATGACTACTCAAAACGTGCGCCATGCCGGTGTGCGCTCTACACGGAATGTCGAAGCGCATATCGACAAAAACGGCGCGGCGGATAACTGGCGGGGTTGATTACCGATGATGACGAATTAGGATTTCCATGAAAATACAATTACAACGGCGCCACCTGATGCTGGGGCTGCTGGCAGGCTTCTCCGGCACGAAAAGTCTGCACGCCCACGCGCAACAAACCAAACCTGAACCCGCTGCGCCGCCGCCCGGCAACCGCGACAACATCGTCGCGCTGGTGCGGCAGTTTCAGGGGCCGCTGCGTAAATTTCAGGACATCAAGCCGCTCACCGGCATGAAGGTGCAGGGGCTGGAAAATCAACCCGACATGCTGCCTTTGATCGACACCTTTGTCGGTGATCTGGATATCCGGTATGCGTTTGATGCCGACAGCGGCTTTCGCTATCTGACCGAGCGTGATCTGAAAACGCTCAAGCTCACCCGCGATCAATTGCTGCCGCTGGCGGCGGCGAACTATCGCAAGCGCTATCCCAAGATGACCGTGGAGCGCCCCACGCCGGCCGTCGGCATGTTCGCCAACGGCGGTGAACTCGAACCGAGCAATATGCTTGACTTTGAATTTTGGGAAAAAGAAAAATCGCGCGCACTGTATGCGGGCGGCGACATTGTGTGCGCCGTGCCCGCGCGCGATGTGTGCTGGTTCACCAGTTTGAAGCCCGCCGCTAACGTGAGTAACCTGCGCACCAACACCAAACGCGCGCACCTGCAAGCCGGTGAGCGCGCAATATCCATGCTGATGTATGTGTGGCGCAACAAGCGCTGGGAAGTGCTGGAAGGCTAATTCACCAAGGTAGGTCGACCGAGGCCGCCCATGAATTTTGATGAGATTTACCGCGCCGAATCGCGGCGTGTGCTTGCCACCCTGATACGCCTGCTCGGCGACTTCGACCTTGCGGAAGAAGCGCTGCACGAGGCGTTCCGTGCGGCGCTGGAGCAATGGCCAAGTGTGGGCGTGCCCGCCAACCCGCGCGCGTGGCTGGTGTCGGCGGGGCGCTTCAAGGGCATCGACCGGATTCGCCGAGAAAGCCGTTTTGATGCGCTGGATGAAGACGCCGCCGAAAATATTCCCGCGCCGGATGAAGCGCATGGTGACGATAGCGAAGACATCGAAGACGACCGTCTGCGGCTTATTTTCACCTGCTGTCACCCGGCTTTGCAGCCGGATGCGCAAGTGGCGCTGACGCTGCGCGAAGTATGCGGACTCACCACCGAAGAAATTGCACACGCGTTTCTCATGCCCGCGCCGACGCTGGCGCAGCGTATCGTGCGTGCGAAAGCGAAAATTCGCGACGCAAAAATTCCCTATGAAACGCCGTCGCCGGAAGATTTGCCCGAGCGGTTGGATAGCGTGTTGCGGGTGATCTATCTGGTGTTCAACGAAGGCTACTCGGCGTCGTCGGGCCCGACGCTCACGCGTCACGACTTGTCGGGCGAAGCCATACGCCTTGTGCGGCTGCTGATGGCACTGCGGCCCGAGCCGGAGGTGATCGGGTTGCTTGCGCTGATGCTGCTGCATGAATCGCGGCGCGCCGCACGCGCGTCGCCGTCGGGCGATGTCATCTTGCTCGACGCTCAGGATCGGTCTCAATGGAATCGTGAGCTCATCACGGAGGGCACGGCGTTAGTGCGGCGTGCGCTATCCGCACAGCAAGTCGGCCTATATACGATACAGGCCGCGATTTCGGCGGTGCACGCCGAAGCGCCATCGGCCGCTGCAACGGATTGGGCGCAAATCGTCGGCTTGTACGATTTGCTGGTAGCGGCCGAGCCTTCGCCGGTGGTGCAACTCAATCGCGCTGTTGCCATGGCGATGCGCGATGGGCCGGCGGCAGGGCTCGTGCTGGTCGATGAAATTCTCGCGGGCGGTGCGCTGGCCGATTATCGGCTGGCGTACGCGGCGCGCGCGGACATGTACCGGCGGCTGGGCCGCAACGCAGAAGCCCGCGCTGCTTACGTGCGAGCCTTGGAACTCACGCAGCAGGAGCCGGAGCGGCGGTTTATCGAACGGCGTTTGAGCGAGCTAAAAAAATAATTTGGCGGGCTGTCGAATCGGCTGTGTGCCAATCGACTATTCAGTAGGGTAACTCGGTATTGCCGTTTGAGTCGTTAAATTAACAAACAAAAACAAGGAGTTGTTTGATTAAGCGGGGAGTGCGCCAGCGTCCGCACTCCGAGTTACTGGCGAAGTCTTGCAAGCGCTGATTATCAACGCAAAGGAAAAATCATGCAAAAAATCACCCCATTCCTGTGATTCGACAACCAAGCCGAAGAGGCGATGAATTTTTACGTCTCGATTTTCAAGAATTCAAAAGTGGGGCGCGTGAGCCGGTGCGGCGACGTGGGGCCAGGGCCGAAAGGCACGGTGTTAGTCGCTACCTTCGAACTCGACGGGCAAGAATTCATGGCCCTGAACGGCGGGCCGCACTTCAAGTTTACCGAAGCGATTTCATTGCTGGTGAACTGCGCGACGCAAGATGAAGTCGATGCGTTGTGGGAAAAGCTTTCCGAAGGCGGAGCCAAAAGCCAATGCGGCTGGCTTAAAGATAAATATGGTTTGTCGTGGCAAATCGTGCCCACGGTTTATGGCGAGTTGGTGAGCGGCCCTGATCCGGCAAGGTCCGCACGAGTGATGCAAGCGATGATGCAAATGACCAAGATAGACATCAAAACGTTGCAGCAAGCGTACGATCAACCGTAACGTTGCTGCAAAAGGAGTGCTGATAAAAGTTGTCGGCGTGTTGTCGAATAGGCGCGTGGCCGAACGACTATTCAGTAGAACACTCAGGTATTGCCGTTCGATGTAATAAAATTATTCATTAAAATAAAGGAGTTACATTATGCGATTAATGATCATCGTCAGGGCCACCAAGGCTTCCGAAGCTGGCGTAAAGCCGAGCGAACAACTACTGACCGACATGGGCAAGTTCAATGAGGAGCTTGCGAAAGCGGGTGTTCTTCTCTCAGGCGACGGACTGCATCCGAGTTCAAAAGGCGCGCGCGTCAGATTTTCCGGCGCCAAGCGCACCGTGGTTGACGGCCCCTTTGCCGAGACCAAGGAACTTGTCGCCGGTTTCTGGATATGGCAGGTCAAGTCTAAAGAAGATGCGATCGAATGGGTCAAGCGTTGCCCAAATCCGATGCCAGGCGACTCCGAGATCGAGATTCGCCAGCTTTTCGAGCCGGAAGATTTTGGTGAACAATTTCCTCCCGAGTTGAAGGAACAGGCAGAGCGCACGTACGCGCAGGTCGCCAGCAAGCAATAACCTTGATTTGAAGAGAGATTACGATCATGTCAAAAGTCAAACCTATCCCCGCTGGTTTCCATTCAGTCACACCGCACCTGGTTTGCGCCGGCGCAGCCGACGCCATCGAGTTTTATAAAAAAGCGTTCAATGCAACGGAGTTGATGCGCATGCCGATGCCGAATGGCCGGCTCATGCACGCCTGCATCCGCATCGGCGATTCAAACGTGATGCTGGTTGACGAAATGCCTGAATGGGGAGCGCTGGGTCCGAAGTCATTGAAGGGCTCGCCGGTGACCATTCATATTTTTGTCGAAGATGTCGATGCGTTTGTCGCGCGGGCGGTTGCTGCGGGCGCGAAGATTACAATGCCGATTGCGGATATGTTCTGGGGCGACCGCTACGGCAAAATCGAAGACCCGTTCGGTCATCATTGGTCGGTGGCTACGCACACGCGCGATTTGAGTCCTGAACAAATGCAGCAGGCGATGCAGAAAATGGGTGGCTGTGGGTAGCGCGTCATTTCAACGTTAGACAGGAGAATTTCATGCTCAAGATCATAGGTATTGTCATCGCTGCGCTGATCGTTGGCATCCTGATTTTCGCGGCGACCAAGCCCGACACGTTTCGTGTGCAACGTTCCGCCAGCATCAAAGCGCCGCCGGAAAAAGTGTTTGCGTTAATCAACGACTTCAAGGCGTGGGTCGCGTGGTCGCCGTGGGAGAAAAAAGATCCCGCGATGAAGCGTACTTTCGGCGCTGTAACGATCGGCAAGGGCGCTCACTATGCGTGGGACGGTGACAAAAATATTGGCCAGGGCAGCATGGAAATCACCGAGTCAGTGTCGTCATCGAAGATCGTGCTCAAGCTTGATTTTTTGAAACCATTCGAGGCGCACAACATCGTCGAGTTCACGCTTGCGGCACAGGGTGATACCACCAACGTCACATGGGCGATGCACGGCCCGGCGAATTTCATGTCCAAACTGATTCAGGTGTTCATGAGTATGGACAGCATGGTGGGCAAGGATTTCGAGACGGGGTTGGCCAATCTGAAAACAGCGGCTGAAAAGTAGGCCCTGAGGAGCGTGCGATGAGCGGTTCGGAAAACAGAATCAGTGAGGTATTTCCTTACCTCAGAGTGAAGGGCGCGCCGGACGCCATTGCGTTTTACAAAAATGTTTTCGGCGCGAAGGAGCGATTCCGGCTAACGGAACCCGGCGGCCGCATCGGACACATTGAGCTTGATCTCGGTAACATCGTGCTGATGGTCTCCGAGGAATATCCCGAGTACGACATTCTGGGGCCGCAAGCGCCAGGCACCACCGGCATGGCCATACACTTGCACGTTGACAACGCGGATGCACTTGCGGCGCGCGCCATCGCCGCAGGTGCCACCCTGATTCGCGAACCTGCCGACCAGTTTTACGGCGAACGCAGTTGTCTGATTCGTGATCCGTTCGGTCACGAATGGATGCTGGGGCATGAAATTGAAAAAGTCACGCCCGAAGAAATGCAGCGCAGATTTACCGCCATGTTCAAAAAATAAGCAAACTGGAGACAAGCATGAAATATCTATGCCTGGTGTACCTCGACGAAAACCGCCTGCACGAATTGCCGGACGAAGACTGCGTGGAATTCGATATGTCAATCCGCAAGAGCGGCCAATGCATTGCCTCGGAGGCGCTGGAATCGGTGCAGACCGCGACCACCGTGCGGGTGCGTGCCGGCAAGATGTCCATCACCGATGGGCCGTTCGCCGAAACCAAGGAGCAACTTGCCGGGTTTTACATGATCGAAGCGAGGGATTTGAATGAGGCAATTCAGCTTGCCTCGAAAATACCGCCGGTGTGCGTGGGCAGCGTCGAGGTGCGGCCCATCCGGCCTATACGCGAAACAGTGGCGCAGGCGGAGAACGCGAAGCTTTCGGTTGCGGTTGAATCGCGTCCGTAAGCCGATCACACAGCGCGATCACACAGCGAAGACTCCCATGAAATATTTGCTGCTGGTGCATCACAACGAAGCGGCGTTTGGCCAATTCAGCGAAGCCACGCGCAAGGCGATGCTGGCAGAATCGGTGCAATTGACGCATACATTGCGCGACGAGGGACAATATCTGAGCGCTTCGCCGCTGCACCCGGCATCGACGGCGGTGACGGTCAAAGTGCGCGACGGCAAGCCATTCGTAACGGACGGGCCGTATGTGGAAACACACGAACAGATCGCCGGATATTTTATGGTTGAGGCCGATAGCCTTGAACACGCCACGGAAATCGCGGGCTGCATCCCCGGCGCTCGTCTCGGTGGCGTGGAGGTTCGACAGTTGCTTGATATTGAGGGCTTGCCGGTTATGGCGTGACGCATAACACGGCTATTTCTGAAAGGAGTAACCCATGGCACGGCAGATAAAAAAATCAGCGGTAGGAAAAAAGGCACTACCGCGCGCGCGCCGCACGGTAGTGCTGATCGCCACCCGCAAAGGCGCGTGGCTTTATCACGGCGACGCGGCGCGAAAAAAATGGCGCGTCGATGGCCCGCATTTTCTCGGTCACACCATCAGCCATCTGGTGCTCGATCCGCGCGACAAACGCACGCTGCTCGCTGCCGCAAAAACCGGCCACCTCGGCCCCACGGTTTTTCGTTCGACCGATATGGGTAAAACATGGAAAGAAGCCGCGCAGCCGCCCGCGTTTGCCAAAGCGCCGGAGGGTGAAAAAGGCCGCGCGGTTGATCACACCTTTTGGCTTACGCCGGCCCACGCGAGCGAACCCAACGTGTGGTACGCGGGCACCAGCCCACAGGGTTTGTTTCGCTCGGAAGACGGCGGTGTGACGTGGGCGCCGTTTTCGACTATCAACGACGATCCGCAGTATCGCGAATGGATGGGCACGGAGAAAGACGGTACGCCCGATGGGCCCAAGCTGCATTCGATCATCGTCGATCCGCGCGACCCGAAGCATTTGTATTTCGGCATGTCCGGCGGCGGCGTACATGAGTCACTCGACGGGGGCGCGACATGGCGCGTGCTGATTAACGGCATGGACGTGGTGGAGGGCTTCGGCTTTGACGCAAAGCTGCCGACATTTCACGATCCGCACTGCCTGCGCATGGCGCCATCAAACCCGGATCGCATTTATCAGCAGAATCATTGCGGCATTTATCGCATCGATCGGCCGTCGGATACCTGGGTGCGTATCGGAAAAACCATGCCGAAGAAAGTGGGCGATATCGGTTTCCCTCTGGTGGTGCATCCGCGCGACGACAATACTGCGTGGGTGTTTCCGATGGACGGCACCAGCGTGTGGCCGCGCACCAGCCCGGATGGCAAGCCTGCGGTGTACGTCACCCGCAATGGCGGAAAAACATGGCAGCGGCAGGATGCGGGCATGCCCAAAGCGCAGGGCTGGTGGACGGTGAAGCGTCAATGTATGACAGGCGACACGCGCGATCCGGTCGGCCTTTATTTCGGCACCACCAGCGGTGAGTTGTGGATGAGTCGTGATGAAGGCCGCAAGTGGGGTTGCATTGCACGGCATTTGCCGGAGATTTATGCGGTGGAAGCGGCTGAACTTTGATGCGTGCAATTGCCCGATGAGATCAGAGTGAAAGTACTCATTCCCGACGCACTACGGTCGTACACCGAAAGCAGCCGCGCCCAAGCGAATGGTGCAACGCTTGGAGACCTGTTGATGGAGCTGAACCGGCAATATCCCGGCATCCGCTTTCGCATGATTGATGAGCAACAACGCATACGCCGTCACATTCGCATCTTCATCAACGGTGAACAGGCGAATGAACTGTCGCAGCCGCTTAACGCGACGGACGATGTGGTGATTGTGCAGGCGCTGAGTGGTGGTTGAGTGGCGATGAAATGATATATTATAACTATTTGTTTTTAAAGGATAAATTATATGAAATACATTGACGGATTTGTGCTGCCGGTGCCCACCAAAAACTTGCCCGCGTATCGCCGCATGGCAAAAAAATGCGGCCAGGTGTGGCGCGAGCATGGTGCGCTGGAGTATGTCGAGTGTGTTGCCGATGACGTGAAACCGGGCAAACACACGTCGTTCCCGCAGAGCGTCAAACTCAAAGCCGGCGAGACGGTGATCTTCGCCTACATCGTTTATAAATCGCGCGCGCAGCGTGACCGCGTCAACGCCAAGGTGATGAAAGACCCGCGTCTCGCATCGATGATGAATTCCAAGACGATGCCCTTCGACGGCAAGCGCATGTTCTGGGGCGGGTTCAAGTCGTTGGTGGCTTTGCGGCCGAACTGAATGGGCGTAGATGAGGGTGATTGTTTGACAGGGCTACGGCTACTTCGGATACTACCCGTCACACGGATGGTTTTCCGGTTTTCGTCGAACAGGTATCCCATGAAGTTCATGACTGGCAGCGCGCTGGTTCGCGGCACAGCAACTGCAATGGCCATTATTGTCGTCGCGCTGCCGCCTGTCGCGGTAGCACAGCAATACCCGCAACGCGCACTGCGCCTGATCGTTCCCTTCGCCCCCGGCGGATCGACCGACACGCTGGCGCGTATCGTCGGGCAGCGCCTTACTGAGAGTCTCGGTCAGCCCGTGGTGGTCGACAATCGTCCGGCGGCCGGGGGCATTGTCGGTGCCGATCTGGTGGCGAAGGCGCAGCCCGATGGCCACACGCTGCTGGTTGGCGCGATTTCCACCATGGCGATTGCGCCGGCGCTGTATGCGAAGCTGCCGTACAACGCGCTGAATGATTTTGCGCACGCGGGGTTGTGGGTGACGTTTCCGCTGGCGATGATCGTGCCTGCGGGATCGCCGATCACTAACCTGAAAGGGTTTATCGATCACGCGCGCGCCAAACCCGGCGCTTTGCGTTTCGGTGCGCAGGGCATCGGCACCTCGTCACACATTTTTGCCGAGTGGATGAACAGCCTCGCCAAAATCAAAGTGGTGATCGTGCCGTACAAAGGCGGTGGCCCCGCGCTGACCGGCGTGCTGGCGGGCGAAGTCGATTATGCGATGGTGGCAGTGTCCACCGCGCTGGCGCAGGTGCAGGCAGGCAAGGTGCGCGCACTCGGCGTGACCAGCGCGCAAACCACGCCGCATCTGCCCAACGTGCCGTCCATCGCCAGTGTGCTGCCCGGCTACGACGCGCTGAATTTCCACACGCTGCATTTACCGGCCGGCACGCCGGCTACCATCGTCGCGAGGTTGAACAGCGAATCAACAAAAATACTGCGGCGCGCGGACGTTAACGAGCGCTTGAGCGGCTTCGCGATGGATGTCGTCGCCGGTACGCCCGAGCAAAGCCGCGCGTTTATCAAAGCGCAGATTGAGCAATGGGGCCCGGTGGTGAAATCGTCGGGGGCGCGGGCGGAGTGAAGACGTGGGGCACGTGTCTTGGCGAAGGTTCAAAAGTTCAAAGAACAATAACAATTAGTCAATAAAAACAAATAGTTACGGCGTGCTGTGATTCGGCCCGTGAACGCGGTCAGGAACAGGCAATCGGGGTTGCGGCAGCGCTGCCCACAAGATGGCGAGGCCGACGACGGCGGACACGAGCGAGCCGAAGAGAACGCCCAGCCTCGTCTGCACCACGTACTCGCTGCCGGCGCCTTCGAAGGCGAGGCTCGCAATGAACAGACTCATGGTGAAACCGATGCCGCACAACACGGATACGCCGAGCATCGCACGCCAGTTGGCGCCTTCCGGCAGCCGTGCCCAACCGAACCGCACTACCAGCCACGCCGCAATGAACACGCCAATGGGCTTGCCGAAAAACAGGCCTGCCGCGATGCCGAGCGGCACCGGTTCGAACAAGCTGCTGAATCCGACGCCATTAAGCGAAACCCCTGCATTGGCAAACGCAAACAACGGCAGAATCGCGAACGCAACGAGCGGGTGAAGATCGCTCTCCAGGCGCCGTAACAGTGAAGGCGAGCCGGTGCCGCCGCTGCGCAGCGGTATGAAAAACGCCAGCGCCACGCCGGCGAGCGTTGCGTGTACACCCGACTTCAACACCGACACCCACAGTATCAGGCCGATGAACATGTAGGGAGCAAGCCGCGTCACCCCCGACCGGTTCAGCGCGAACAACGCGAGTAATGCCACGGCGGCAATGCCTAGCGAAAGCGGCGCGAGGTCGCCGGCGTAGAAAATCGCGATGATGACGATTGCCCCGAGGTCATCAAGGATCGCCAGCGTGAGCAGGAACATTTTGACGCCGATCGGCACGCGCTTACCCAGCAGCGACAGCACGCCGAGCGCAAACGCAATGTCCGTTGCCGCCGGAATGGCCCATCCGGCAAGCGCGACCGTGTTTCCGGCGTTGATGGTGGCGTAAATCGCCGCCGGAACGGCCATGCCACCGACCGCGGCAATTGCCGGAAGCAGGACTTGTTTGGAATCGGACAGTTCCCCCTCCATTACCTCGCGCTTGATCTCAAGACCCACCATAAAAAAGAACAGCGCCATCAACCCATCGTTAACCCACAGCAACAGCGGTTTGGCAATCTGCAACGTGCCGGCGCGCACTTCGACCGGCGTATCGAGAAAGGCGTCGTACACGAAAGCCAACGGTGAGTTGGCGAGCACGAGCGCCAATACGGCGGCCAGCGCAAGCAGAATGCCTCCTGCGGATTCGAGGGCGACGAACACGCGCAGTGCGTGGATCAATCGCATGGGCCTTCCTTGCGTAACCATGGGTAGCGAATTCGAGTCTGCATGACTCTCCATCAACACGCCAATCCGATCGGCTCTAGCGTCCTCAATCGAGGGTGTTCATCATGCCACGAATCGCGGCCAAAGCCGCGTGGCTTCGACGACGATGATGACCAGCCAGACCGCGATGCTGATGCCGGCTGCGGCTGCGGCGATGTCCTTGATGATGCGTATCTTCTCATTGTGTCGCTCTTCGATGAAATCGTACAGGGCTTCGATCGCGCTGTTGAGCATTTCGGCGATCAATACCAGCGCGGTGGCCAACAGGATCAGCAGCACGTCAAGCCATTGCCGCAGCCAGAACGCCGCGATGAGCAGCGCGGCGGAGAGTGCGAGCTTGTACGCCACGCTAAAATCGTAGAGTGCGGCAAAGCGCAGCCCGGACCAGATGACGCGCAGCTTGCGAATGGGGTGGTAGCCGGGCTCGCCGGTACCGAGGAACTTGTTACGCATGCTGTTTTTGCTCCTGTGTCCGACCCCTCGGCGCGAAGGCGGTGATCTGCATCGCGTGGCCGCTCGGAAACGACGGATCGGTGGGAATCGCGACCAGCGAGTCGAATGCCGCCGGCCGTTCGCGCCCGACCCAGAGCTTGGCGGTGTAGCTGATCGCGACGGCGCCGCCGAAGGCGGCTGTAAAGCGCGCCGCAACCGCTGTGTGGCCGCGCACGGCGAGCGTGACGATCAGCGCCAGTGCCAGCGGCAGCAGCAGCCACAGCGAGCCGAGCCAGGTGAGCGTGGCGAACAGTGCGTCAAGCACGGGTCGGCGTTGCGCGGCAAACCAGTCGAGCGTGCGCAAATCCCATGTCCGCGGCGCGCAATCACTTCCGCTACAGACCATCGCGGCGCCAACGACAAGCGTCACGACCGCGCCGGTGGCGGGCAACAGGCAGGCGACGTTAAGCATGGCAACGGGCTATGAACTTCGTACCAGCGCCAGAATCTGGCTGGGGTCAATCGTGCTTGATTTTTGTTGGATCTGTGACAGGTATTGCGTCTGCAATTGCTTGGCCGGGCCCAGTAGATTGCTGAAACTGTCGCGCAGTACGGTGGTGCTCATTTGCCGGCCCCCCGCGTAATTGTACTGTGTTAATAATTATGGTATTCTCTCGTCATCATCGTACATTCAGGGAGAATTGTCATGGGAAGTGGATTGGAAGCACGCTTTGAACGCTACG
>JAYVQD010000006.1:0-3242 GCA_043777275.1 Nitrosomonadales bacterium | reverse complement strand
GCCTATGCCGCAAAACATCCACGGCGAGTCTCGCGGATGGCGCTCTACGGTGCGTTCGCGCGTGGACCATTGAAGCGAAATCCAACGCCGAAACAAATCGAGGAAGCACAGCTACTCGTGAAACTGATTGAAATGGGTTGGGATGATGAGAATCCGGCGTACCGGCAGTTTCATACTTCACAGTTCATGCCTGGTGCAACCAACAACCAAAGAACAAATGGAAGATTGGAACGAACTGCAACGGATCACGCTATCGCCTGAAATGGCGGTGCGCCATAAGTTGTCACGTGGCGACTGGGATGTGACCGGCATTTTGCCGCAGGTCAAGTGCCCGGTGCTGGTCATGCACTGCCGGGACGATGCGCGCGTGCCTTACGCGGAAGGCCGTCTGCTGGCGTCGCAAATACCCAACGCGCGCCTGGTTACGCTGGAGGGCAAGAATCATGTCCTGATGAAAGGCGATCCGGCGTTTGATGCATTTTTTTTGGCATTGCGCGAGTTCGTGCTGCCGGGAAAGCGGCAGGCGGATGCTTCTTTTGCCGAACTATCGCGCCGCGAACGGGAAGTGCTTGAACTGGTGGCACAAGGGCTGGATAACCTGCAGATTTCCGCCCATCTCGGCGTGGCGGAAAAGACGGTGCGTAACGTCATGACGAATATATTCGACAAAATGGCCGTCGAAAATCGCCCGCAGGCGATCGTGCGCGCGCGCGAAGCAGGGTTCGGCGCCACGCACCATTAGATCGCAGTCCCGATTCGGCATCGGGACTTCAGGGCGGCTTCGGGACTGCTGTCCCGATACAAATCGGGCAAGTCTGCTCATACTCGGCACGCAATGAACATACGCACGTGCCACCTTAACCCAAGGATAACCATGAACCCGAACCGCAGAAACCTCATCACTGGCATTGCCGGCGTCGCCACACTCGCAGTGATAACCCCGGATGCCAATGCGCAAACCACCGGCGGCGTGAAGCTGACCGTGCTCTATGGTCCGCCGAAAGACCTTGAGGCATTCGAGAAGCACTATGCCGAAATTCACCTGCCCCTGATCGCTGCGGTTAAAGGCATACGCCGGGTAGATGCCTCAAAAGGAGTGCCCAATGCCGACGGATCCGCACCCGCGTTTTACCGTATGTTCGAAGCATGGTTTGATAGCACGGAGCATATGGCCGCCGTAACCGGCACGCCCGAATGGGCGAAGGTTCGTGCAGACAGTGCAAAACTGCCGAGCGGCGCCGTGACCCGGCTTATCGCTAAACTGGATTGACGCCATGAAGAAAAGATTGATGGACAGTTTCTACGCAGTCGTCGGCGCGACACGGGTTGTGCTGTCGGCAAGCGCCTTGCTGGTGCCAACATGAGCGCAGAACTATCCTATCAAGCCGATCAGGGTTGTCGTGGGCGGCGTTGCGGGCTCGCCGTCGGACGTGCGTAGCCGTCAGGTCGCACTGAAACTCAACGAGGCGTTCGGTCAGCCAGTTGTCGTGGACAATCGACCCGGGGCCAATGGCCAATGGGGCGATCGCGGCGAAGCTGTTTGCAAAGTCAGCACCGGACGGCTATACGCTGTTCGGGTGTTCCCCTAACAACCTGCTGAACGACTTGTTCGCGCCTGACGTATCGTCTCGGATGATTCATGAAATTGCGCCGATTACGCGCCTAACGTCGGGGCCGTTGATTCTGGCGGTTCACCCATCCGTGCGTGCCTCATCCCTGAAGGAGTTCATTGAGTTGGCGAAATTAAAGCCCGGGGGTTTCACCTATGGCTCAGGAAGTCAGGGCAGCATCAATCAATTGTTTGGCGAGCTGATCCAGTCGAAAGCCGGCATCAAGATGAACGCCGTATCTTACAAGTCGGGGGCAGCCGAAATTCCGGATGTTCTCGGCGGTCACATCAACGCCACGGTGAATTTCTATGTAATCGTTGGCCCCCACATCACCAGCGGCAAACTCAGGGGCCTTGCTGTCGCAGATGCCAAGCGTCTTGCGGTGGCACCCGATCTCTCTACTACAGCGGAAGCCGGGCTGCCCGGCGTGGACGCGTCCGGATGGACGGCTATTTGCGCGCCCGCGGGTGTGCCACCCCGGGTAATCAGCCTCTTGCATCGCGAATTGGTGAAGGCCCTAAATGACCGCGTGATCAGGGATCAAATTATCAGCACCGGTGGCAACCTTGGCGGTGAGCGGCCCGATGAATTCGCTGCGTTTATACGTGCAGAGTTGGCGAAGTGGGGCAAAGTCATCAAGGATGCGGGGATCAGCATGTTGTGATGCCACGAAGCGCCGGGATCTGGTGTCAATTGGACGTTTCTCCCGCATGTCGTAATATTTGCATGGTGACAGCTTCAGACAAAAAGTAACCGTGGGATTTCCAGGCAGCCAGCACCGGCAGCACACTCGTGATGCGCCCCTGTGTTTTGAGCGCCATGACAACAGCGCCGGTACCGATCACCTGCACCTGCATTTTCGCGGCAATGCGCCGTGCGCGGCGCTCGTCAATCAATGCGGTGTGGCCGTGTGCCTTGGCGTATGACAGCACGGCGGCTTCGCCGGAACCCAGTCCGCGCGCAAACGCCTCATCCAGTGGCGCAATGTCGCCGTGAGCTATGAGGGTCAGCATCGCGGATTGCGCAAGCGCGTTTATCGTTGCGGCGCCCGCGGCGGTGATGTCCGCCACGCATTCGTCCAGAACCGATTGCGGCACCAGCAGGCGGCCCAGCATGGCGGCGGACTGCGGCAGCACGGCACCCACCGCCAGCGCAATCAATGGCCCCGCGTCGGCCACGATGACGCCTTGTGTCATGCAGCGGGCGGCAATTGCTTTTGCAGCAGGCTCAGTTCAGCGTCCAGGTTCGCGGTGTCATCCAGCAGGCTATACCCCAGCGTGCCGAGATGCCGCAGGTAGCCGGCGTAGGTCATTGCGGCGAGTTTGGCGCCTGCCGCCACCGACAGCTCGCCGGATTGCACCAGCTTGTCGGCGAGCGCCACGTTGACGCCCGCCTTGAGCAGTGTGTCATCAAACGGCATGGCGACGAACAGGGGTTTGCCATGTTTGGAAACTACCGAATAGCGGCCTTGTTCGGCATTGCGAACCAGCTCGCCGGTGTGTTCCCGCAAATCTCGAATAGCGAACGTTTCCATGATTTCCCTTTAATATTGTGCCATCAAATGATAGCACAATTTACGGGGGTGGCCTAGGGCCTTAGCTCGGCGTCCTGCTGGAAAATGTTAATTCTCAC
>JAYVQD010000005.1:0-12778 GCA_043777275.1 Nitrosomonadales bacterium | reverse complement strand
CGGATCGGCTCGCGCAACTGAAACTCACGCCCTCCGATCTGATTCAGGCGTTGAACGAACAGAACGCGCAGTTCGCCGCCGGCAAAATCGGCCAGTCGCCAACGGGTGGCCCGCAGGAACTCGTTTACACCATCACCACCAGGGGCCGTCTCGCCGAGCCCGAGGAGTTTGAAAACATCGTGGTGCGCGCCAACGCCGACGGTTCCATTTTGCGCATGAAGGACGTGGCGCGCGTGGAGTTGGGATCGAAGGACTACGAGTTTCTGGGCCGCGTTAACGGCAAGGCCGCTACGCTGGTGGGCATTTTTCTCCAGCCGGGCGCGAACGCGCTGGCCACCGCTGACCGCGTGGCCGCGGTCATGACCGAACTGTCGGCGCGCTTTCCCAAGGGCTTCGCGCACTCGGTGGTGTACGACACCACGCGCTTTGTGAAAGTGTCGATACGCGAAGTGGTGATTACGCTGGCCGAGGCGATGGCCCTGGTGTTTTTGGTGGTGTTTCTGTTTTTGCAAAACTGGCGCGCGACGCTGATCCCGTTTGCGGCGGTGCCGGTGTCGCTGATCGGCACTTTCGCGGGGCTGATGTTGCTCGGCTACTCGATCAACACGCTGACGCTGTTCGGCATGGTGCTGGCCATCGGTATCGTGGTGGACGACGCGATTGTGGTGCTGGAGAACGTCGAACGCATCATGCACGAAGAACATCTCGATGCACGCGAGGCCGCGATCAAAGCCATGCGTGAGGTTACCAGTCCGATCATCGCGATTGTGTTGACACTGTGCGCGGTGTTTGTGCCGATTGCGTTTTTGGGCGGGCTTACCGGGGAGCTGTACCGCCAGTTTTCAGTGACGATTTCCATTGCGGTGGTCATCTCGGGGATAGTGGCGCTGACGCTGACACCCAGCTTGTGCGTGCTGATTTTAAAGCGTGAACACAAAAAACCGGGCCGCTTTTTCCGCTGGTTCAACGACGCATTTCACCGCATCACCGGGCGCTACGTTGATGGCGTGACGTGGATGCTGCGTCGTGGCGCGGTGGCGCTGCTGTTGTTTGCCGGCATGGTGGCGCTGACGGCGGGCATGTGGCGCGCCACGCCCAGCTCGCTGGTGCCTGACGAAGATCAGGGCTATTACATTGCGGCGGTGTTTCTGCCCGACGGTGCGACACTGGAGCGTACCGACAAGGTGGTGCGTGAGGTCGTTGAGATCATCAAATCGAATCCGGCGAATGAAAATGCCGTGGCCTTTACCGGCATGGATTTTCTGGGCGGCAGCTTTCGCAACAGCGCCGCGACCATCTTTGTCACACAAAAACACTGGGACGAGCGCAAGGAGACGACACCGCAACTGGTGGGCGAATTTTTCATGAAGACCGGGCACATCAAAGAGGCGCTGGTGCTGGCATTCGGCCCGCCGCCGATTTTTGGTTTGGGCAACGCAGGCGGCTTTGAGTTTTATCTGCAAAATCGTGGCGAAGGCGGTGCAGCAAGGCTGTCCGAGGTCACGCAACAATTGCTCGGCGCGGTGCAAAAAGACCCGATGTTCGGCCAGGTCAACACGCTGTGGCGCGCCAACACGCCGCAACTTTACGTCGAGACGGACCGAGAAAAAGCCAAGGCTGCGGGTGTGTCGCTCGATGAACTGTACGGCACGCTGGCGGCGACACTGGGCACAGCCTACGTCAATGACTTCAACAAGTACGGCCGCACCTGGCAGGTGCTGATGTCGGCTGATCCGGCCTATCGCAAACGGCCCGATGACGTCGGCGCGATGTATGTGCGTTCGGCGAAAGGCGACATGGTACCGCTGTCGTCACTCGCCAAGGTGAGTTTCTCGGCAGGGCCGGATTCGCTGGGGCGCTTTAACAATCTGCCCTCGGTGAAAATTTTCGGTTCAGCCAAGCCCGGCTACAGCTCGGGCGAGGCGATTGCCGGCATGGAAAAAATCGCGCGCGAGACGCTGCCGCCGGAATTCAGTTTCGATTGGGGCGGCGCGTCATTTCAGGAAAAACGCTCGGGCGGCACCTCGATCATCGCGCTCGGTCTGGCGGCGCTGATGGTGTTTTTGATTCTCGCCGCGCAGTACGACAAATGGTCGCTGCCGCTGTCGGTGCTGCTGGCGCTGCCGTTCGGCACCTTCGGCGCGCTGGCGGCGGTGTGGCTGCGCGGCTTTACCAATGACGTTTACTTTCAGATTGGTCTGGTGACGCTGCTTGGTCTGGCCGCGAAAAACGCAATCCTGATTGTCGAGTACGCAGTGCTGAAAAAACACGAAGGGTTCTCAACCTCGGCTGCCGCCATCGAGGCCGCGCGGCTGCGCTTTCGGCCGATATTGATGACTTCGCTGGCGTTTATTCTCGGCGTGTTGCCGCTCGCGCTATCCACCGGCGCGGGTGCGGGCGCGCGGTTATCCGTCGGCACCGGCGTGATGGGCGGCATGCTGGCGGCGACCTTTCTTGCGATCTTTTTTATTCCGTGGTTTTACAAATTGATTGTCGATCGCAAGCTGTCGGATTCGCGCT
The DNA here is from genome assembly GCA_043777275.1 of Nitrosomonadales bacterium. Lineage (GTDB taxonomy): Bacteria > Pseudomonadota > Gammaproteobacteria > Burkholderiales > SG8-41 > UBA5216. Next base: position 10,258 of record JAYVQD010000005.1, on the reverse strand, counting down.
CGACCAAAGAGATTGAAGACGAAGTGCAGCATCATCGTGAGACCGCGCACCGCGCCGCGCCGACCGCGCATCATCATCCGATAGCCAAACCACAGGGTGAGCGTGATGAATAGTAAGTATCTGTTTTTATGGAGTTTTTTATCTATCGTTGCAGGCTGTGCGACGCATCCGGCGTATAAGCGGCCGCAGGCGGATTTGCCCGCGGCGTGGGCCGGCAGCGCAGACAAAGGTGTGACGCCCAGCGAGCGCTGGTGGACGCTATACGGCGACAAGGCGCTCGACGCGCTGGTCGGCGAAGCGCTCGAACACAACCGCGATCTCGCGTTGGCGGCGGCGCGTGTGGATGAAGCGCGCGCGCTGTCGCGCGTTGCCGATTCGCAACGCTATCCGTCAATAGATGCGACCGCGCAGCGTGATCGCACGCGCTCCTCCGAGGTGGCGCCGATTCCGATTCCCGCGAACGCGCTGGAGCGCAATAGTTATCGCGCACAAATCAACGTGGCGTATGAACTTGATTTGTGGGGACGGCTGCGCGGCGCGGGTGACGCGGCGCGCGCGGAGCTGCTCGCCACGCAGGCGGCGCAAGAGACCCTACGCATCACGCTGGTGTCGGATGTGGTGAGCAGCTATTTCACCTTGCTGTCGCTGGACGAGCAACTCGCCGCGACACGCCGTTCACTTAGCCTTCGTGAAGACAATCTGCGTTTGCAGCGCGTGCGGCATACGGCGGGCTTGATCGGTGATTTTCAGTTGCGCCAACTCGAAGCCGAGGTTTCAGCGGCGCAGGCGCAACTGCCCGCGCTTGAGCGCAGCCGCACAGCAGAAGAACTCGCACTGGCCGTGCTGCTCGGGCGCAGCCCGCGTGCGATCACCGATTCGACCGTGGTGCGTGGTGACGATCGCAGCGAACCGCCAGCTCCGTTGGTTCCCGCGGGTTTGCCCTCTGATCTGTTGTTGCGCCGCCCCGATATTGTTCAGGCCGAGCAACGCCTGATCGCCGCGAACGCGCGCATCGGTGTGGCGCGCGCGTCGCTGTTTCCGCGCATTTCGCTGACGGGTTTTCTGGGCGGCGAGAGTGGCGCGCTAAGTGATCTGTTCACCGCGCCAGCGCGTATCTGGCAACTGGCGTTTGCACTGGCGCAGCCGATTTTTCAGGCCGGAAGATTGCAGAGTGAAATCGAAGCCGTCAAGGCGCGCGAATAGCAGGCGCTCGCGCAATATCAGAAAACATTGCAGGAGTCGTTCCGCGAAGTGCGCCAGGCGCTGTCCGCGCAGACACACTCACGCGAAATATTCGAGGCCGAAACCGCGCGCGGCGTGGCCCTGCGCGATACGCTGCGCCTGGCGCGCATCCGTTACGAGAACGGCCTGGTCAGCCAGTTGGAAGTGATTGATGCCGAACGCAATCTGCTGGCGGCAGATTTGAATCGTCTGGATGCGCTGCGCGCACAGCGTGTGGCGGTGGCCGATCTGGTGCGCGCGCTGGGTGGCGGGTGGGGCGGCAAGCCGTGACCCAACGCATGAAAGCCGTGGTGTACGAAAGCTATGGATCGCCCGATGTGCTTGAATTGCGAGAGGTGGGTAAGCCTGCGCCCAGGGACAATGAAGTCCTGATAAAAACGTATGCGACAACGGTAACCGTAGGTGATTGCAGGGTTCGCAGTCTGAATATGCCGGTCGGCTTCGGTCTCATTGCGCGCCTGATGCTTGGGGTCTCAAAACCACGGCAATCCATTCTGGGCGCGGAGCTCGCCGGGCAAATCGAGTCTGTCGGCAAGAACGTAAAAAAATTCAAAGCCGGTGACGCCGTTTTTTCCTATACCGGCGCCAGCCTGGGGTGTCATGCGCAGTACAAGTGCATTCCGGAAGACGGTGCGGTCGTGTTCAAGCCCGCCAATCTGAGCTTCGATGAAGCCGCCGCCATCTCCTCCGGCGGAACAACGGCGCTGGATTTTTTCAAACGGGCGAAACTTCAGCGCGGGGAAAAAGTCATCGTCATCGGCGCGTCGGGCAGTGTCGGCGCCGCAGCGGTGCAACTGGCCAGGCACTTTGGCGCTGTCGTGACCGGCGTGTGCAGTAGCGCGAACATGGCGTGGGTGAAGGCGCTGGGCGCCACGCATGTGATCGACTACACCCAAGAGGATTTCACGCGCAATGGCGAAACCTATGACCTCATTGTCGATACCGCCGGCACCGCGCCCTACGCCCGCAGCAAAGATTCGCTCACGAAAACAGGACGACTGCTTCTGGTGCTATGTGGGTTGCCGGGCCTGCTACACGCGCCGTGGGTGTCGATGACGAGCGGCAGGAAGGTGATCGCCGGGCCGGCAGCGGGGCGCGTGGAGGATTTACGTTTCCTCGCAAAGCTGGCCGAGGCGGGCGAGTTCAAAGCGGTGATAGACCGGCGCTATCCCTTCGAGAAGATGGCGGACGCACACCGCTACGTAGACGCGGGGCACAAGAAGGGAAATGTCATCATCACGCTGGCGCATGACGACTGAGCGCGGCACGCTCACTTAGGCGGATGCCTGCGCACCGCCGCTTCATTAACTTCCACACCCCACCCCGGCCGCGTCGGCAGGATGAATTCGCCATGCTCAATTACCGGCGGCACATCCACCAGCTCGTCGCGCCACGGTACCGCATCGACATCGGTTTCCATGATGCGCATATTGGGCACGGCGGCGCAAAAGTGCGCGGAGATCACGCTCGACAGATGGCCGTAAAAATTATGCGGTGCCACGTTCATTTCGTAGACATCGGCCATTGCGGCGATCTTTAGCGACTCCAGGTAGCCGTTCCAGATCACGTCGATGATCGCAACGTCCATCGCATAGTTCTCAAAAAACGGTTTGAAGTCGCGCCGCTCGCACAGCGTTTCGCACGAGGCTATCGGCGTTGAGGTATTGCGCCGGATTAACGCCAGCGACGGCGCGTCATGCGTGTCCATCTCCAGCCACGTCATGCCCACCGGCTCCACGGCTTTGGCGATGCGCAGGTAGCCCTCGGTTTTGTAGTTGAAATTCAGATCCATCATGATGCCCAGCGACGGCCCGCCGCCTTCACGAAACGCGTTGGCGGTTTTGAACGCCGCATCGACGATATCGTTGTTCCAGTTCAGTTCCGGGTAGCCCTTGCTCGCGCCAAACCCCGGACGATACGCGGCCAGTGTTTTGCCGTCGTGAATCATCACATTGGTTTTGCATGCGCCAAAGCCGCGGCGCTTGACCTCTTCCGCAAGCCGGGCCAGATCGTCGTAGCTCGACACGCGCGGCACGCCGAGCAACTCCGGGTAACGCGCGCGGTAACTGCCGCAGTGCGACCAGTAACACGGAATGCGTTTACGCACCGCGCCGCCGAATAAATCGTACACCGGCACCCCCAGCGCCTTGCCCTTGATGTCGAGCAGCGCGTTTTCGATGGCGGCCGCGGCCTGGCGATTGATGCCGCCGCGCGATTGCACGGTATGCGTGCGGATGTGGCAGTTAATCAACTCGATGTCGCGCGGGTCTTTGCCGATGACGATGGGCGATAACGCCGCTATCACATCGCTCAGGCCCGCGCTGCCGAAACTCTCGTTAAATTCCGACCAGCCGATGAGCCCCTCGTCGGTCATCACCTTGAGAAAAGAAAACGTACGCCAGCCCGCGTCGCAGCGCAGGGTTTCGATGCGGGTGACTTTCATGAGGATCTCCGTTGGTGATGGTATGGCCGGACGTGGCGCGGTTACTTTGCGGCCGGCCGGTAATCGTCCGGCGCGCCCGGCGCTATCGGCGGATGCTGCTTCAGGCTCTGCTGAAAATCCTGGATCAACACGCGCAGCGGGCGGCGCACCCAACTGTTTTGTGTGCCGACATCGGTTTGTTCTTTCGGGTCTTGCGTCAGGTTAAACACCCACGGCGTTTCCAGATGCAGCGGCCCGGTGTTGGGTTCGGCTTCCCACACCATGTGCATTTTCCAGTCGCGCCACTTGGCCGCGCGCAACTCGTCCTTGATGTAATACACAAAACCTTCGCGCGCGGATTTTTCGGATTTGCCGAGAAAGAAATCGCTTTGATCCACGCCGTCGATCGGGCGGTCATCGGGCAACGTTGCACCGCCGATCTTCGCCAGCGTGGTGTAAATATCCGTGACATGCACGATCTCGTTCGATACACGCGCCGGCACGCGCCCCGGCCAGCGCAGGATGAAAGGCACGCGTAGCGCGCCCTCCATCGCGGTGTGATAGGTGCCGCTCCAGGGGCCGGCCGTGCCGCGCCACGGGCGGCGAAATTCCGGGCCATTGTCGCTGGCGAAAATAAATACCGTGTTATCGTTCAATCCATTTTTTTCAATAAAATAAGATATTTGGCCAACTCGCGCATCCATCTCCAGCATCGCGTCGGCGAAATCTCCTGCGCCGGTCTTGCCTGCGAACTCGTGGTGCGGCAGCGTCGGGTAATGCAGTTGCGTCAGTGGCACATACGCAAAAAAAGGCTGCTTCGCAGCAACCTGGCGCTGCATGAAATCGATGCTGCGCTCAACCAGTTGCGCATCGATTTTTCGACGGAATTCAAGATCGTAGACCGCGACGTTTGTCGCAGTCTCGCCGTGCCGCGCCTGCATCACATACGGCATCGGCACTACCGCGGCGTCAAACCCCGGCGTGCTGGTAAACATGCTCTCGTTGGTGGTGCGCGGAATGCCGAACCACTCATCGAAGCCGCGATCCGTGGGGTAACGTCCCGGTCGGTCACCGAGATGCCACTTGCCATGAATTGCCGTGGCGTAGCCTTGTGATGACAAAAGCTGCGCCAGTGTGATTTCCCATGGCGTGATGCCTTGCGGCAACCCGGCGGGTACCGATTGCAGCGCGCCGGTGCGTATCGGATGGCGTCCGGTCATCAGCGCCGAGCGTGTGGGTACGCAATCCGATTCGACATTGAAATTCGTGAGCCGCAGCCCCTGCGCGGCCAATGCATCGATGCGTGGCGTGGGCGCGCCGCGCAGAATGCCGCCGCCGTAACAGCCCAGTTCGCCCCAACCCAGGTTGTCGGCGAGCACAAAAACGATATTGGGACGCGTGTCTGACATGGCTGTTTTGATTGCGCTGAGATAAGGGGCGCGGCTAGTATAGCAACTCACGCACGGAGGGTGCCGCCAGGTCAATATGGAACTTACACCCTGGTAACTCGACCAGCTCGCCGTAAGTACTGCTTTTTGAACAACATCTTTTAAAGTTGGATTCGCATCCCGATGAAAAAATCCCGCCCCAACATCCTGCTTATCACCTCCGACCAGCAGCGCGCCGACTGCAACGGCTTCGAAAACAAAAATATCAAAACGCCGCACATCGACCGCATAGCGCGCGAGGGCACGCGCTTCTCGGCGTGCATCACGCCCAATCTGGTGTGTCAGCCGTCGCGATCGTCGATATTGACTGGCATGCTGCCTTTGACGCACGGCGTGTGGGATAACGGCGTTGACCTTGATCCGCGCATCGGCGAAAACGGTTTCGCGGGCACGCTGGCAAAAGCGGGTTATCAAACCGGCTTTATCGGCAAGGCGCATTTCTCGACCAAATCCACGTTCGCGCCCACCGGCACGCCGGAGTGCAATAAAAGTCAGGCAAAATACGGCCCGGATTGGTATGGCCCGTATATGGGCTTTCAGCATTGCGAGTTGAATGTGTTGGGACATCTGCATCGCACGCGTCCGCTGGAGCAACCGCCGGTGGGGCATTACGAGCGCTGGCTTTCCTCGCGCGGTATTGATGGGGAGGGCATCAAGCTATGGGCCTCCGAAACGCGCGCGGGCACAGGCGCGGCGCAAACATGGTTTTCGGCGCTGCCCGCGGCGTGGCATTCAAGCACATGGATCGCAGATCGCGCGATTCACTGGCTCGATAACGCAGCCGCGAAAAACGACGGCGACAAACCTTTTTGCGCGTGGGTGTCGTTCCCCGATCCGCATCACGCCTTCGATTGCCCGGAGCCGTGGAGTTTGATGTATGACCCGAAGGACATGGTGTTGCCGAAACACCGCACGCAGGATCTCGATCGCCGTCCGTGGTGGCACAAGGCATCGCTCGAAGGAAAGCCGCAACTCGATGACCCGGCGATGCTGAAATTTCGCGCCGAAGGCTCACGTGTGCCGCATCAAACCGACGCGCAGTTGGCCGAAATGACCGCCAACTACTACGGCATGATTTCGCAGATCGATCACAACGTCGGGCGCATCATGAGCACGCTCGAAGCCGCGGGTGTCGCCGACAACACGCTGGTGATTTACACCACCGATCACGGTGAATTGCTGGGCAATCACGGCTTGTATCTCAAAGGCCCGACGCCGTATGAAGACCTGCTGCGGGTGACGATGGTCGCGCGCGGGCCGGGGGTGGCGAGCCGGCAGTTGGTGGTGGAGCCGGTTTCCACGCTTGATCTGGCGGCGACGTTTTACGAAACCGCCGGTGTGGCGAAGCCCGCTGAACTGCAGAGCCGCAGCCTGGTGAAACTGTTGCGCGGCGGCGCCGAGACGCGCGATGTGGCCTACAGTGAATGGCATCTACATCCGTCGCGCTGCGGCGTGGCGCTAAAGCTGCGCACGGTGCGCACCAAAAAATACAAATGCACGTTTGAACTCGAATCCGGCGCAGGCGAGTTGTACGATCTGGCCAATGATCCGACCGAGATGAATAATTTGTTTGATGACGCGGGTTACGCGGCCGTGCGTCAGGAATTGCACGATATGATGCGGGCGCGGCCGGGCGCGATGGTTGAGCCGCTAGCGGAGCCGATTGGAATGGCGTGATGTAAAAAGCGTGAGCCAGTGCCTTCACGGTGACTTCCACGGCGAATGTATTGTAAGTATTTATTTTTATTGAGTTTTATTTCATCATTGTTTTCGACCGCATGAGCGCCTGAGCAGCATCCTGCATCACAACTTTCACCAACGATTCAGATAGAGGAGTTTTCATGTTTCGCATGGATACGTTATTGCGGTTCTGTTTGGGTGTTGTTATCGGCCTTTCCAGTGCTGCTGCCGTGGCCGCGTATCCCGACCGCCCCATCCGCTTGATTGTGCCGTCGTCGGCGGGCAGCGGGCCGGACTTGATCGCGCGCATTTTCGCGCACCGCCTGGGCGCGGTGCTCGGCCAGCAAGTGGTGGTGGATAACCGCTCGGGCGCCAACAGCATTATCGGTACCGAACTGGTGGTGCGTGCCGCGCCTGACGGGCATACGCTGCTGATCACCTCCGGTTCGCACACCATCAATCCGCATGTCTATCGCAAGCTGCCTTATGATTCGCTGCGCGATGTAACGCCGATCAGCGAAATCGTGAAATCGACCGGGCTGGTGCTGGTGGTGCATCCGACATTCGCGCATCGCACGGTGGCGCAGTTGGTGGATGCCGCGCGCGCGGCGCCGGGCAAGTTTTCGTACGCCTCGGCGGGCGTGGGCAATTTGCAGCATCTGGCGGGCGAAATGTTCTGCCTCATGGCCGGTGTAAAAATCACCCACGTGCCGTACAAGGGCGGCGGCCCCGCCATCAACGACGTGCTGGCCAATCAGATCGCGATGAATTTTGCCTCCAGTCCGGCGGCGGTGCCGTTCGTTAAAGCCGACCGCCTGCGCGGCCTGGCGTTTACCGGACTCAAGCGCAGCGATCAGATTCCCGAGGTGCCCACGCTCGACGAATCGGGGATGAAGGGTTATGAAGTCTCCGGCTGGTACGGCATCTATGGTCCCGCGCGGTTGCCGGGGCCAATCGTCAAACGCCTGTACGATGCGACGCGCACGGTCATGCAAAATCCGGACACACGCAAAACCTACGCTGAAATCAACATCGAGAGCACCGGCACCACGCCCGATGAATTTGCCCGCTTTCTGCGTGAAGATCTCGACAAGTACGGCAAGATCATCAAGGCCGCAGGCATTCAACCGCAATAACCAGTGCTCGTTTCAATGGAGTGATCATGAATAATAAGTATTTGTTTTTATTGAGTATTTTTTTCAATCTCGGCGTGGCATTGCCTGCGTCCGCGCAGCCCACTTCGGCAGGCTCAGGACAGGCCTACCCGAGCAAAACCATCCGTATCCTTGTCGGCTTCGCACCCGGCGGCTCGACGGATATAGTGGCGCGGATGATCGCGCAGGAGATGACCAAAAACGTCGGTCAGCAAGTGGTGGTCGAAAATCGTCCGGGCGCGGGCGGCAACATCGCAGCGGAGCTGGTGTCGAAAGCGGTGCCGGATGGCTACACGCTGCACGCCTGCACCACCGGTGTGTTTGCGATCGCGCCGTTTATTTATTCCAAGCTGCCCTACGATCCTGAAAAAGGCATCGCGCCCATCACGCAAACCGGGTCGCTGCCGTACATCATTGTGATGCATCCGTCGTTGCCGGCGAAAAACGTCAAGGAGTTTGTCGCCATCGCCAAAGCGCGTCCGGGGCAAATCAACTATGCGTCGTCAGGCGTGGGCACCGCCTCGCACTTGTCGGCGGCGTTGTTTGCCACCGCCAGCGGCATCAGCATGACGCACGTGCCCTACAAAGGCACTGGCAACGCGATGAGCGATTTGATCGGCGGGCACGTGGTGCTGATGTTCGATCAGCCGGTAAGCTCGATGCCGCAGGTGCAGTCGGGCAAACTCAAAGTGCTCGGCATCAGCAGCGCGCAGCGGTTTTCAACGCTGAAAGATATTCCGACCATCGCCGAGCAGGGTTTGCCGGGCTTCGAAGCGATTTCGTGGGCGGGCATTTGCGCACCGGGCGGCACGGCCAAGCCGATTATCGACCGTGTCTATAACGAAGTGGCCAAGGTGTTGAAAGTGCCGGAGCTGCGAGATCGTCTGCTGCGCGACGGCATCGAGCCGGTCGGCAGCACGCCGGAGCAATATGCAGAGCACATCAAGAAAGAAATGGTGAAGTGGGGCAAGGTGGTGAAAGACAGCGGGGCGCGGGTGGATTGACCCCGGATGTAAAACAACAACATGGATCATGATGGCTAATTCAATGCAGCAAAACGACTTACTCGTGTCCAACCTCGAAATGGTGCCGGGGCGGCGCGTGCGCACGCACCTGGGTATGGTTCAGGGCAGCACGGTGCGTACTAAGCATGCGGGCAAGGATTTGCTGGCCGGCCTTAAAAATATCGTCGGCGGCGAGCTCAAGGCGTATACCGAGCTGATGCAGGAGGCGCGTACCGAGGCAACCGAGCGCATGGTGTCACAGGCGCAATCCATCGGCGCCAACGCGGTGCTGAATGTGCGCTACTCGGCGACATCGATCACCATGGGCGCGGCGGAGATTCTTGCCTACGGCACCGCGGTGGTGCTGGAGTAGCGCGCGGTGGAAATTTTCATGGAGTTTTTTCAGTGGATCGTTTTTTGGGTGCTGCTGGCGCTGGGCTACTTTATCGGTCGCTGGAAAGAGCGCGCGCACTATGTGTCGATACGCAACCGCGAAACGCAATTCGCAAGCGTGCTGACGTTTGCCACGCGTTATCCGCCGGATGTGGTGACGCGGCAGGAATGCCGTCTGGTGAGCGGATCGGTGGTGGTCAGCTCGGATTATTTCAAACAGTTTGTGGCGGGGCTGCGTACTTTTTTCGGCGGCAGGCTGGCTTCGTATGAGTCGCTGCTTGATCGCGCGCGGCGCGAAGCCGTCTTGCGCATGAAAGCAGAGGCGCGGCAATTCGGCAGCACACTGGTGGTGAACGTCAAAGTGGAAACCACCACGGTGTCGGGCGGCGCACGTCAGGGCATACCCGCGATGGAGGTGATGGCCTACGGCACCGCGCTCAAGCCCGTTGCGGTTGCGCCTCCGAATCGCGGAGCAGTGTAACGGGGCAGCGGCGCGCCATGCAGTACGAAAATCGCGTTCCCGACGAAGCCGTCAACTACAGCACCGAGCATCCGCTCAGGGAATTTGCATGGCTGGTGATGGGCATGTTCGCGCTGATCGCGGGCGGCGCCGCGCTGATCGGTTTTTTTGCCGGCGAGATCGCGGCGCGTCTGCCGTTTTCGGTGGAGAAAGATTTTTCCAAAAGCATCGCGCAATATTGGCAGGACAAGCCGCGCGACGCGGCTGCTGACGAGGCCCGCACCGCGCTGCGCGCCATCGCCGCCAAACTCGCGCCCGCGATGCACCTGCCGCCCGGCATGGAGATACAAGTGCATTACTCGCCGGATGGCGTTACCAATGCCTTCGCGACACTGGGCGGCAACGTGGTGTTCTATCGCGGGTTGCTCGAAAAATTCGACAGCGAAGATGCCGTG
>JAYVQD010000004.1:0-3250 GCA_043777275.1 Nitrosomonadales bacterium | reverse complement strand
CACCCTGCGATTTGAAATGGCTCAACTGCCGATAAATATATTCCGGGTGCTGCCCCGCAAGACTCGGGTTCACAGGCAACGGGCTATTGCCGTCCGGGCCGTGACAGGCGGCGCACACTTTGCCGGCGATTTCCTGGCCCTTCGCCACATCGCCCTTGATGACGGATTGCGCAAGTAACGTGGGCGCGAAAACAGCGCAGGCGACAGTCGCCAGAATCAGGCGGAATTTCATGAAAGCTCCGGTAGGCACAAAGGGGGAGAAAAAGGGAGAGAAAATGAGAGTAACAAGGCGGCGTATTGTATAGTACACGACCATTTTCGCGCCAGATTTGGACGCATTTACAAAGACCTATGACCTATGACGATTCAAGCCATCGAGTTTCTTGCCTCTGCGCACCGCATGGAGGAAATGTGGCCGGATACGGGTAGCGAGGTCGCGTTCGCCGGGCGCTCCAATGCCGGAAAATCCAGCGCGATCAATGCGCTGGCGGCCAAACACAAGCTCGCGTTTGTCAGCAAAACACCGGGGCGCACGCAAACGATTAACTTTTTCGGCGCAGGCAAAAACCGCCGCTGGGTGGATTTGCCGGGCTACGGTTATGCCAAGGTTTCCAAAACCGAGCGCGCCTATTGGGGAGAGTTAATAAGCACTTACCTTACCAATCGTAAGTCTCTGTTTGGATTGATTATATTGGTAGATTCACGGCACGGTATCAAGCCGCTGGACGCGCAGTTGATCGCATGGTTTTCGCCCACCGGGCGGCCGATCCACGTGCTGCTGACCAAGGCCGACAAACTGACGCAAAGCGAATCGATCGCGATACTCAGAAAAGTGAAAGGCGAACTCGCGCGCGGTTACGCCAACTGCACGGTGCAACTGTTTTCCGCAACGGCGAATCGTGGCGTGACGGAAGCCAATACTCTGGTTGCAGGATGGCTGCAAGCGTCGGCAGATCGGCCGCTCGACACACCGGAATAGCGTACAGAAAAACCCCCGGTAAAGGGGAGTAAACCGGGGGCGAAAATGCCATTATTTGGATGTAATCCGAAATAAGGCGCCCGCTCAGGGAGGTGAAGCGGGAGACGAAAAACCGTCGTCTGTTCTTAAGACGCTTATAATCTTCAAGAGTTCCAAAATTATTTTCTCTCTGTAATCATCATCTTATGAGTACAAATTCAAAACGCAGCCTTGGAGCGTTCCCCCAGCGGCGGATGCGCCGCATGCGCCGTGATAATTTTTCGCGGCGGTTGATGCGCGAGAACCGTTTGACCGTGGACAACCTGATTTACCCGGTGTTCATCATCGACGGCAAAAACCGCACCCAGAAAATCGATTCCATGCCCGGCGTCGAGCGCTACACCATCGACAAGTTGCTCGCGCGCGCCGAAGAATGCGTGAAGCTCGGCATACCGGCGATGGCTTTGTTTCCGGCGGTGGAGCCAAGCTTGAAAACCGCCGACGGCCGCGAAGCCGTCAATCCGAAAGGCTTGGTGCCGCGCGCCGTGGCGGCGCTGAAAAAACGTTTTCCTGAACTCGGTGTGATCACCGACGCCGCACTTGATCCGTACACCACGCACGGTCATGACGGCGTGCTCGATCGTGACGGTTACGTATTGAACGATAAAACCGTCAGCGTGCTGCAACAGCAGGCGCTGGTGTGCGCCGGCGCAGGCGTGGATATCGTTGCGCCCTCCGACATGATGGATGGGCGCATCGGCGCGATCCGTGCGGCGCTGGATAGCAAAAATTTCATCCACACGCGCATTTTGTCGTACGCCGCCAAATATGCATCCGGATTTTACGGCCCGTTTCGCGACGCGGTGGGTTCCAGCAAAACGCTGGGCGGCAGCAACAAGTACACCTATCAAATGGATCCGGCCAACAGCGACGAAGCGCTGCGCGAAGTGGCCCTCGATCTCGAAGAAGGCGCCGACATGGTGATGGTCAAACCCGGCATGCCGTATCTGGACATCGTGCGCCGCGTGAAAGACGAATTCAGAGTGCCGACGTATGTGTATCAGGTCAGCGGCGAATACGCGATGTTGAAGGCTGCTGCGATCAACGGCTGGCTGGAAGAACAACGCTGCGTGATGGAAGCGCTGCTCGCGTTCCGGCGTGCCGGCGCAGATGGGATACTGACTTATTTTGCGGTGGATGCGGCGCGGTGGTTGAAAGAAGGCGAGAACGAATGAGCGAGTAGGACTAAGCGCGTTTTAGTACCAATCTCAAAACATCCAGAAAGTGACTTGTAATCGTATCTGCCCCAATCGTATCTGCCCCGCAAGGCACCTGCTCTCCACGGCATTCCAGAAACAACAAGCCCGCCGGGTCGGCAAACCGGGCGGGCTTGGTTTTACTCAGGGTAAGGGCGGCAGTCCCGCCCCTAGCCTCACGGCAAATTCTGACGGCGGCGACGGACGACCCCAAAGCCTGCGAAAATGGCTAAGGCCAACCCCATCAAACCCAAGCTGCCCGGCTCCGGCACAGTATTGTTGCAGCCAAACTGCTGCTGCGTGGGCGAGCCATTGAGCGTGACCTGGTAGCAAAACCCGCCGGCGACTTGGGGACCACTTAAGAAGTCCCACACCTGCAACGTGTAATCGCCGCTGACGGCGGCCGTGTAGACGATCCGTGGGTCAGCGAACGGGCCTGCGAAACCGGCAAGCTCAGGGAACTCGTCGTCGGCGCTCGACACTTGAGTCAACGCGGTCGTGTCCGCACCTACACCGAAATACAGATTCGTGGCAGGATCCAAGGCTGCATTGAGGCGGTTTACAATGATTTCGATCACGTCGCCCCGATTGGCCGAGAAACGCCAGAAGTCGTCGTTCGGCGAACCGGTAAGACTGGGATCGTTGATGAAGCCCCCGGCGGTCACGCCGGCAGTCAATGTGCCTTCGTAAACGATGGGAACGGCAGCGGCAAAGCCGCTGGTGCCGAGTGCCAGGGCAAAGATGGCGCTTTGGAAAAGTTGTTTTAGTTTCATTTAGAACTCCCGATGTTGAAAGTGGCGCACAAGGGTGGGTCAAAACATGCGTGTTCCAGTTAAAGCATAATTCGTGCCCATATTTAATTAACATTTAAAAACAAATACTTAATTTTATTTTCGTTTCTTGTTACTAGCTGCGTGTAAGAATATTCGACATATTGTTATGTTGTGAAAGTGTTTCACCGGCGTGAGAGGGGAATCGCCGCAATAAATTTTTTTATTAACAATTAGTTACAGACGAACCCGGTTCGTTAAAAAAT
>JAYVQD010000003.1:0-12795 GCA_043777275.1 Nitrosomonadales bacterium | reverse complement strand
TCGCCGAGCGCACGCGAACCGAGACCGCGCCTTCGGGCATCGCGGGCGGCGAGGCCGGTGCGCCGGGGGAAGTGTTGATTGATGGCCAGCGCGCCGATCCGAAGGTGCAGCACGTGATCGAGCCTGGCGGCTTGATTGAACTGAAGACGCCGGGCGGCGGCGGGTATGGTTCGGTGGCGCGGCGTGATGCCGCGCTCATTGATGCTGACCGCGTGGATGGATACGTGAGCTGATATGGACAAGCCATCAACCCAGTACTCCCTCGGTATCGACATAGGCGGCACCTTCACCGACATCGTGGTTTACGACGCCTTGCGCGGCGCATCATCCGCGCACAAGGAACTCACCACGCCGGACGCACCGCATCGCGGGGTGATTGCCGGCATCAAAACGCTGTTCGACAAAGAGCGCATCGCCTGCCGCGACGTATCGCGCGTGGTGCATGCGACCACGCTGTTCACCAACGCGCTGATCGAGCGCAAAGGTGCGCCTACCGGGTTGATTACCACCGCAGGATTTCGTGACACGCTGGAAATGCGCCGTGAACACAAGTACGAGCTCTATAACCTGTTCATGGCGTTGCCGCAGCCGCTGGTGCGCCGCAGCTTGCGGCTCGAAGCGCCGGAACGCATCGGCCCGGATGGCAAAATTGAGCAGCCGCTCGATGTGGATGCGTTGCTGGTGGCAGCGGAAAAGCTCAAGGCAGCAGGCATCGGCACGCTGGCGATTGCTTTCCTGCACGCCTATGCCAATGCCGCGCACGAGCAGCAGGCGCGCGCGGCGATCCATGATCGTTACCCGGAACTGTTCGTGTCGCTGTCGTCCGAAGTCGCGCCGCAGATACGCGAATACGAGCGCACGTCCACCACGGTGGCCAACGCCTACATCAAGCCGCTCGCCGATAGCTATCTGGATTTGATGAGCCGCGAGATCGCCACGCTCGGCATCACAGCGCCGCTGTTCATGATGCTCTCCAACGGCGGCTTGACGCACATCGATGAAGCCAAGCGCGTGCCGATACAGTTGCTTGAATCCGGCCCGGCGGCGGGTGCGCTCGCCGGATCAACCTTCGGCTTGCGCTCGAACGCACGCGACGTGCTGGCCTTCGACATGGGCGGCACCACGGCGAAACTCGCCATCGTGGAAGATGGCGCGCCGCTGATTGCTTACCAGTTCGAGGCCGGCCGCCAGCAGCGTTTTATGGAAGGCAGCGGTTTGCCGATCAACATTTCCACCATCGAACTCATCGAGATCGGCGCAGGCGGCGGCAGCATTGCCACCATGGATGCGCTGGGCCTGCTCAAGGTGGGGCCGGAGAGTGCGGGTGCGGCGCCCGGCCCGGCGTGTTATCTGCGCGGCGGCACTGCGCCCACCGTGACGGATGCCAATCTGGTGCTGGGCTATCTCGATGCGGCCACGTTTGCGGGCGGCACGGTAAAAATTGATCGCGATCTGGCACGCGCAGCGATTGCACCGCTGGCCGCAAGCTCAAAACTCAGCGTCGAAGAAGCCGCATGGGGCATTCATTCGGTGGTGAACGAAAACATGGCCGCAGCCGCGCGCGTGCATGTCGCCGAACGCGGGCATCATGCGGGAGACTTTGCGCTGCTGGCGACGGGCGGCGGCGGACCGCTGCACGGCTGCGAAGTCGCGCGCCGCCTCGGCATCACGCGCGTGATTTGCCCGCCGAGTGCAGGTGTGGCCTCCGCGCTGGGATTGCTGATGGCGCCTGCGCGCATTGATCGCGTTGCCACGGTTGCGCGACGCCTGGGTGACATGAACTGGCGTGCGTTTGAAAGCGCGTACGTGAAACTCGAACGCGAAGCGGGAATCGTCATCGCTAAAACCGTAGCGAAGAAAATGAAAATCACGGTCGTGCGCTCAGCCGACATGCGCTTTGTGGGGCAGGGCTTTGAACTGGTGGTGGCGCTGCCGCAAGGCCCGTATTCCGCCCGCTCGCTTGCGGCGCTGCGCGCGGCCTTCATGTCGGTGTACGAAAAAACCTTCGGCCACGTGCCGCCCGTGGGCGAAATCGAAATCATCAACATCCGCGTCGCCGCGTCAGCGCAAGTAGCGAAAGGCGAACTCAAAGTCGCCAGTGGCAAAAAAGGAAATAACGCACGCGCGCTAAAAGGCAAACGCCGGGCGTGGGTGGGCGCGCGGGCGCGGTTTGAAGCGTTGCCGGTGTACGACCGTTATCGGCTGGCTATCGGCGCGGCGGTACGTGGCCCCGCGATCATCGAAGAGGATTCCACTACGTTGATTCTGCCGCCGAAGTCGCGCGCGACGGTGGAGCGGTCGGGGAATATTGTGGTTGAGTTGCTCTCGTAAAAAAATAACTTTCAAATCCTCCGGCGTAGCCGTGAAGTTTCTAACCCCGTCACCCGCTCGGCTGACTCGTGACTTGGAGCCACCGGGGAAGCTTGTGTTATGGGTCATTTTCTTGATGCCGTCATGAAAACCAAACTGCGGAGTTAGTTCTGTAGGTTGGAGCGACGAAGGAACTGCAGCATCATCAGTGGTGAATATCAAGAAACATTATGGTTGAGCGCTTTGTATCGGGTTTAAGCCGGCTTGCCCTCAACGTACAGAACTGATCCTTGATTGTTAAGCCGATCCGCTTACGCTAGGAGGCATTGAACCTGATACTTCTGAATTTCATTGTCACGCGTCACGAGCGTCAGTTGCTCCGATTGCGCCTGCGCTATCAGCATACGGTCGAATGGGTCCATGTGTATCGGCGGCAATTTGCCGGCACGATCGCCATGTTCCAAAGTAATTTCCAGCGGTGTAAATCGATGGCGTTCGATTTCTTCAAGCAGGGTGTCGGGCGCATCGAGTTTACCCAGCGCTTTCTTGATGGAAATTTCCCATACTGAAACCGCGCTGACGAAAACGATGTTATCACCGTCGATAATGGCCTCGCGGGCGGCGGCGGACAAGCCTGGATTACCCTCAAGCGCCCAGATGAGGGTGTGGGTATCCAACAGCAAATTCATGGTGTCGATTTGCCGTAAAACGCCTCGGCCAATTCGGGTGGCAGGGTATCGAAATCTTCCGCCATTTTCACTTTGCCTGACCATGTGCCGCCAAGTTTTCGCGGCGACGTGTCTGGTCGATAGGGTACGAGCATGGCAACCGGCTTGCCCGCTTTGCCGATGATGACTTTGTGCCCCTTTTCGACCTGCGCTATCAGCGAGGAAAGGCTGCTTTTGGCTTCTGAAATGTTGGTGATTTGCATGATTTACGACCTCCTGACACTTGTTAGTCTGGTCTGGTCTGGCCTTTCTGTCAAATGCAATTATTTATCATCGTAAGCACGGGGTTACGTATAATAAATACATTAAAAACAAATACTTATGTTGATTTCGCGGTTAACCGCTGTCTCGTATCACCTTCCCACGATTAAACAAATTCTGCGGATCCAGCGCTTGCTTGATGGAGCGCATCACCGCCACCGCCTCACCGTGCTCGGCATCGAGAAAATCCAGCTTGCCGAAACCGATGCCGTGTTCGCCGGTGCAGGTGCCGTTCATCGCCAGCGCACGATGCACGACATTGTGATTCACGCGCTCGGCTTCGGCGAGATCATCCGGGTTGTTCGGGTCAACCATGATCGCAAGATGAAAGTTGCCGTCGCCGATGTGGCCGAACAGTGCGATGGGGATGGTCGTGCCCTGTAAGTCCTTATTGGTTTCAGCGATGCATTCGGCGAGTCGTGAGATCGGCACGCAGACGTCGGTGGACATGGCGCGCCCGCCCGGTTTTAACCGCAGGCACGCGGGATAGGCGTCGTGGCGCGCCTGCCACAGGCGCGTGCGGTCTTCCTGTTGGGTGGCCCACTCGAAATCCATGCCACCTTGCTCTTTAGCAATGCCCCGCACGGTTTCGGCCTGCTCTTTAACCGAGGCTGCGCTGCCGTGAAATTCGCAGAACAGCATCGGCGCTTCACGCAGGCCGAGTTTGCTGTAGCCGTTAACGGCTTTGATGGTGAGCGCGTCGAGTAATTCGCAGCGCGCGATGGGCACGCCGAGTTGTATGGTCTGAATGACGGTGCGCACTGCGGCGTCGATCGTGGGAAAGGTGCAGGTCGCGGCGGACGCAGCTTCGGGCTGCGGATACAAGCGCAGCGTGACTTCGGTAATCAAGCCGAGCGTGCCTTCCGAGCCGACGAACAGCCGCGTGAGATCGTAACCCGCCGCGGATTTGCGCGAACGTCCGCCGGTTTTGATGAGGCGTCCGTCGGCGAGTATCACGGTTAAGCCTAATACGTTTTCGCGCATGGTGCCGTAGCGCACGGCATTGGTGCCCGACGCGCGGGTGGCGGCCATGCCCGCGAGTGTGGCGTCGGCGCCGGGGTCTATGGGGAAGAACAGTCCGGTGTGTTGCAGGTGCGTGTTCAACTGTTTGCGCGTTACGCCCGCCTGCACGGTGCTGTCGAGGTCTTCAACGTTGACGGTAATGATGTGGTTCATGCGGCTCATGTCCACGCACACACCGCCGTGAATGGCCAGCACATGGCCTTCGAGGGATGTGCCCACGCCGTAGGGAATGATATTGGTGTGATACTGCGCACAGAGCTTAACAATGGCTATACATTCTTCGGTGGATTGCGGAAACACTACCGCATCCGGCGGCGCAATCGGGAATGCGGATTCGTCCTTGCCGTGATGCTCGCGGATGGCTTGCGTTGTGCTGCAGCGTTCGCCGAATTGATCGCGCAGCGCCGCGATCAATTCAGGCGGGCAGGGCTTGCGCAGAGCCGACGTGGGGCTATTCATAGCGCGTGCCGTGGCTACTGGGTTACTTTGCCACCGGATGATTTGCCAGCGTCTCCAGCGCTTTCACCATGGCCGAGTGATCCCACTTCGCACCGCCTTGCGCGACGCAGGCGTTGAACATTTCCTGCGCCGTGGCTGTATTCGGCAACGACATGCCCATGGCGCGCGCACCGGCGAGTGCGAGTGACAAATCCTTTTGGTGCAGTTCGATGCGAAAGCCCGGATCGAAGGTGCGTTTAATCATGCGCTCGCCATGCACTTCGAGGATGCGCGAGGCGGCGAATCCCCCCATCAGTGCCTGCCGCACTTTGGCGGGATCAGCGCCGGCCTTGGCGGCGAACACCAGCGCTTCGCTGACGGCCTCGATGTTCAGTGCAACGATGATTTGATTGCACACTTTACAGGTCTGTCCATCGCCGTTGCCGCCAACCAGCGTGATGTTCTTGCCCATCAGATCGAACAGCGGCTTTACTTTGTCGAAGGCCGCCGGGCTGGCGCCCACCATGATGGTAAGCGAAGCGGCCTTCGCGCCGACCTCACCGCCCGACACGGGCGCATCGACGTATTCGCAGCCGAGCGCGTTGATTTTTTTGGCGTACGCTTTTGTTTCGATGGGAGAGATCGAACTCATGTCGATGACGGTCTTGCCCGCCGCAGCTTTGCCTGCGGGCGTATTCGTTAAGCCCTCGGCAACACCGTTCGCGCCGAACAACACTTTCTCCACATCGGGCGTATCCGGCACCATGACGATGATGATGTCGGCTTTTTGCGCGACTTCTTTGGCGCTGGCGCAGGCTTTACCGCCGGCGTCGGTAAGCGCTTTGGCTACGCCGCTACGCGAATTCAAAAACAGCGTGTGACCGCCCTTGATGAGATTTAAGGCCATGGGTTTGCCCATGATGCCGAGACCGATGAATCCGATGTTGCTCATTGTTTTTCTCCAGTTGAGGGATGGTTGAATTCTGCCACAGGGTACCGGTACGGTTTGATCCAGTTAAGACCGGCGTCGGTGGTGGTCCACGGCTTGTATTCGCAGCCGATCCAGCCGGTATAGCCAATCTTGTCTATGAAATCAAACAGGAAGGGATAATTGATCTCGCCGGTGCCCGGTTCATGTCTGCCGGGGTTATCCGCCAACTGCATGTGCGGAATCAGCGCGAGGTTTTTCACGATGGTGCTGGCCAGATCGCCTTCCATGATTTGCATGTGGTAGATGTCGTACTGCACGAACAGGTTATCCGAGCCGGTGTCGGCGATGATGTCGAGCGCCTGCTGCGTGTGGTCAAGATAAAACCCCGGCATGTCACGCACGCTGTTGATCGGCTCGATTAACAGTTTGATTCCGGCCGCTTTGAATTTCGGTGCGGCGAATTGCAGATTGGTGATGAAGGTGTCGCGCACTTTCTCGGGCGTAACGTTGGCGGGTGTCAGCCCGGCGAGGCAGTTCACTTGTTTGCAGCCGAGCGCGGTGGCGTAATCAATGGCTTTTTCCACACTCGCCTGAAACTCGTTCACGCGGTTGGGGTGACACGCAATGCCGCGTTCGCCGTTGGCCCAGTCGCCCGCGGGCAGGTTGTGCAGCACTTGTTCGAGCTGATGGCGATTGAGCAGTTCAGCGAGTTGATGCTTGTCGTAGTCGTACGGAAATAAATATTCGACGCCTTTGAAACCGGCGCGCGAGGCCGCGCCGAAGCGTTCGAGAAACTCGTGTTCGTTATACAGCAGGGTCAGGTTGGCGCAGAATTTCGGCATCGGGAGGCAGTGTCTAAGTATTTGTTTTTAAACAATTATCCATCTCCTGTAAAAAGCAGTGGATGCGCCTGGCGTTGGCGCCAAAATCGCTGCTGCCGACGCGGGAGGCGGAGCGTACGTCGAGTCGTGTGCCGTGTGTATTGGCGTCGGCACGCAGGCGTATCACCACATCATCTTTAAAGCGCATGAAGCGCGTGGTGGCGGTGGCTTCGATGCGTCCTTCGGATTCGACGGCTGCGGCAATGACCCACCGCATCGCTTTGGCGGCAGCCAGTGCCGCCTGAAAAATCGTGGCCGGCGGCTGCGCGTAGAGGGCGGGTGCGATATCGGGATAACGCGCATGATGCGCCGCGCCGCGCAGGCCGCTATACAGCACACCGTTCCTGCACTGCAATCGCAACTCGCGCAGCGCGACGAATCGCGGTGCATCGTCCGCATCGGTGGTCACATCATGAATCATCGGCTATTCCGGTTGTACTATTCTGGTTGTATTTTCGCGGCTTTGACCACGCGCGCCCACTTCGCGATATCGTTTTTGATATCGGCTGCAAATGCCTCGGGGCCGAGCACACTCAGCTCCGCGCCTTGCCCCTGCACGAAATTTTTCAGGTCGTCGGTTTGCGCGATTTTGGCGAGGTTGTCGTAGAGTTTTTGCACGATGGCGCGCGGGGTCTTGGCGGGGGCAACGATGCCGGTCCATGAGGTGACTTCAAAATCTTTCAATCCCTGCTCGCTGATGGTGGGAATGTCGGGCATCAACGCCGAGCGCTTGAGCGTCGCCATGCCAATCGGGCGCAGGCGCCCGGCTTTGACCAGGGCGTTTAAGGCGGTGACGCCGGTGCAGAACATCTGAATCTGCCCTGACAGCACATCGGTGGTGGCGACGCCCGCGCCTTTGTACGGCACGTGAACCATATCGAGGCCGGCCATGGTGTTGAATAACTCGCCGCACAGATGCGGCGAGCCGCCGACGCCTGACGAGGCGAAGTTGATGCCGCCGGATTTTGATTTCGCGAGCGCAATCAGTTCCTTGACGTTGGTGGCGGGCACATTGTTGTTGACCACCATCAAATACGGAATCACGGCGATGCGCGCGATCGGTGCGAAATCGCGCGTCGCGTCGTAGCCGATTTTTTTGTAGACGCTGGGCGCAACCGTGAGCGGCCCGGCTATCGCCACCAGCAAGGTGTAGCCATCCGGCGGTGCTTTGGCGACGATCTCCGTGCCGGAGGTGCCGCCCGCGCCGGGACGGTTATCGACCACGACTTGCTGACCGAGTGCTGCGGTGAGCCGCTGCGCAATGCCGCGGCCGAGTATGTCATTGGTGCTGGAGCCGGGCGAGAACGGCACGATGAGACGGATCGGGCGCACGGGATAGCTTTCGCTTTGCGCGTGCGCGCCGCTGGCGATGCCCGCACAGCTTATGCCGAATATCAATGTAAGTATTTGTTTTAATTGCATAAATAAAATTCTTCGCGAATGCGGTGAAAGGCGTTTTTGCCGCCACGAGTTTACCGCATGCGCTGCGTATAATCGGGATTCCATGAACGACACTTCCGCGCCGCGTATTGCCGGCATTCTTTTGGCCGCAGGCGCCGGCTCACGCTTCGGCAGCGGCGCGTATTCCGGTGGTGGCAAGCTCCTGCATCCGCTTGATGGCGTGCCCATCGGCGTGCGTTCGGCGCGCCATATGCAGGCGGCGGGGTTGCGCGTGACAGCGGTGGTGCGCCCCGGCAGCGAAGAACTCGCGCGCCTGCTGCAAAACGAAGGTGTGCAAGTCACCGTCTGCGCCAACGCGGCCGATGGCATGGGCCTGAGTCTGGCGCACGCGGTGGCGCACACGCGTGACGCCGCGGGTTGGGTGGTGGCGCTCGCCGATATGCCGCGCATACAGCCGGATACGATTCGACGCATTGCCGAGGCGGTGGCCGCGGGTGCGTGTATCGCCGCGCCCGAATTCAAGGGCGGGCGCGGGCATCCGGTGGGTTTTAATGCCACGCTGTTGGATGAATTGCTGACGCTTACGGGCGACGAAGGCGCGCGCGCGGTGATTCAAAAATACCGTGCGCAACTACAACGGATCGCGTGTGACGACCCCGGCGTGGTGTTCGATATCGACCGCCGCGCGGATTTGCAAAGCTGATTGCCGATGCTGGAACCTGCCACGGACCTCCGCATCGAACCGCAAACCGATGAGCGCATCGAGTACACCGTCTCGCGCGAGGACACCATCGCCGCCATGCAGGAATCGACGCAGATCATGCTGCGCTCGGTTCGATGGGGCACTGTCATGTATGTTCTGACTGCGGCGTCCGTGGCGTGCGGCATCGTGATCGGCATGGGTTACATCGAGCTGGTTAACGGTTACATCGGCCGCAACTGGCGCTTGCAGTGGTTGATCGCAGTGGCGTTTTTGGCTATTTGCCTGCTGACGATCTGGCAACAGCGGCTGCGCGCCGCGCGCATTTATGCAACCTGCGTTGAAGATGACGGCAGAGCGTCCGGCCCACAGGCGCTGGCCCTAAGCGCTGATGCGTTAACCCATGAAGCGCGTGGCACGACCGCGCGGATCGCCTGGCACGCCCTCAAGCAGGTGGTGCAGTACAATCATAAGTTATTGATTTTATTGAGAAATTATTCTTTCATTGTGGTTCCGTTCAAGGCGTTTTCGAGCACGGCGCATCGAGACGCCTGGATCGCTGCGCTGCGTGAGCACGTGCCTGACGAGGCGTGGGCAGCATCGCAGACGCCGGCACCGGCGCTAACCCGCGTGATGCACGCGCCCCCCGTGCCGGCGGCGCTCACTGGTGTGTTCACCACCGCGTTCGGCGTGAACGAAAATCTGCGCGCCGGTACGCGGCTGGCGTTTTTCAGACGGGTTCAACCGCATGATTTTGTTGCGACACCGGAAGCCTTTATCACACTGGTGGTGCTGACGTTGTTGCTGTTGCTTGCGTTGGGCATCACCGCCATCGGCATCAACGGGCAGTTTAATTATCACGAACTGCCGCGTGCGTTGTTATTCGTGCCGCTGCTGTTGTTGTTCGGCGTGGTGGCTGCGCGTGCCGCAGAGGATCGCGCGCTGCTGCTGGCGTTGCCCGTCGCATTGGCCGCGGCCAGCCTGGTGGCTTATCTGGTGTGCGGCATCGTGGCGTTGTTGATGATACAGAAAGTGATTGTGGCGGGCGCGAAGCACTGGCAATGGCTGTTTTATTTTCAGGTGGCGTGGTGGGCGGCGATCATCATGGTCGCGTCATGGCGCCTGGCACCGGCGTTGTCCCGGCGCACGGCAGGCGTGTCGATGCTGGGCGTGGCGTTGCTCGTCGCGCCCAGCATCTGGTATCCACGCAATCACTTGTGGATACCCGCGGAGGCCACTGAGACGCGAAACGAGGTGAACGAGAAATATTTCGCGTTGGCCGATGAAAAGGGCTTCTACGCCCAGCACGATGCGTTGCAGCGCGCGCTATCGGCGTTGCTGCCGGAGCGCCCCGGCATCATCGATTTGTACACGCTCACCGCAGGCTTGTATGCCAGCGAAGACGTGTTCATGAAAGAAGTGAAATTCATCGACGCGCTGATGCGGCAACGCTTCGACGCCGAAGGGCGTTCGCTGGTGCTGGTGAACAACCCGAAGACCGTGCATGAATTGCCGCTCGCCACCGCCACCAGTTTGTCGGTCGCGCTAAAGCACATTGGCGGCCTGATGAACCGCGAAGAAGATGTGCTGGTGCTGTATGTGTCGTCGCACGGCTCGGACAAGCACGATTTGTCGGTGGATTTCTGGCCCTTGCGGTTAAAGCCCATCAATCCGGCGGCGCTGAAGCGGGCGCTGGATGCCTCGCAAATCAAATGGAAAGTGCTCGTCGTTTCGGCGTGTTACTCCGGCGGTTTTGTCGCGCCGCTGCAGGATGAAAACACGCTGATTATTACCGCATCGAGCGCGACCAAGACCTCGTTTGGCTGCGGCAACGAATCTGACGCCACGTATCTGGCCAAAGCGCTGTTCGACGAAGCGCTGCGTAAGACCTACTCGTTCGAGACGGCCTTTGCGCAGGCGCGCGAGACCATCTTGCTGCGGGAGCAGACGGAGAAGCATGAGCCATCGGACCCGCAGATTTTTGTGGGCGCGGCCATCCGTGAAAGGTTGTTGCAGGTGGAGCAGCGCCTATCTGGACTCAAGCCGTAGCGCCACGCGGCAGCGGCTATAATTCATCCATCCCTTTTTACCGAGAATCGAACATGCGCTTTGAAGGCACCGACAATTACGTCGCAACACACGATCTGATGATGGCGGTCAACGCCGCCATTACCCTGGAGCGCCCGCTGCTGATTAAGGGCGAACCGGGCACCGGCAAAACCATGCTCGCGCTGGAGGTGGCCAAGGCGTTGAAGCGTCCGCTCTACGAATGGCACATCAAATCCACCACCAAGGCGCAGCACGGCTTGTATGAATACGACGCCGTGTCGCGGCTGCGTGATTCGCAGTTGGGCGATGCCAAGGTAAAGGATATTTCCAATTACATCGTGCAGGGCATGTTGTGGAAAGCGTTCGAATCGCCCGAACCCTCCGTGCTGCTGATCGACGAAGTGGACAAGGCGGATATTGAATTTCCGAATGACCTGCTGCGCGAGCTGGATCGCATGGAGTTTTATGTTTACGAGACGCAGCAACTTATCAAAGCGAAAACCCGCCCGCTGGTGATTATCACCAGCAACAACGAAAAAGAGCTGCCCGATGCCTTTTTGCGGCGCTGCTTTTTTCACTACATCCGCTTCCCCGATCGCGACACCATGACGCAAATCGTCGATGTGCATTTTCCGAATCTCAAGAAGATTTTATTAAGCCAGGCGCTGAATGCCTTCTTTGAAATTCGCGACGTGCCGGGGCTGAAGAAAAGGCCGTCTACGTCGGAGTTGCTCGACTGGTTGAAGCTGCTGGTGGCGGAAGATATTTCGCCTGAAACGCTGCACAATCAGGATCAGCACAAAATCATTCCACCGCTGCATGGCGCGCTGCTCAAAAACGAGCAGGACATCCATCTATTCGAGCGGCTGGTGTTCATGTCGCGCAAGAAGTAGCCCGTGCCGTGCCGCAGCGGGGTTTAGCACCGGTGATCGATGGCAAGGTCAAGGTCTTGATTTTAGGGAGTTTTCCCAGCCCTAAATCGCTGGAAAAGCAGCAGTATTACGGCCATCCGCAGAATCATTTCTGGAAGCTGATGGGCGCGTTGTTGGGTGTGCCGTTGGTCGAGATGGATTACGCGCGGCGGTTGCCGGTGTTGTTGGCGCACCGCATCGGCCTGTGGGATGTGTTGCACCAGTGCGAGCGTGCCGGTGCGCTCGACAGCAACATTCGCAACGCGGTGAACAATGATTTTCGCAAGGTCACGCGCGTGGCGCAGGGTTTGAAGCGGGTGTGTTTTAACGGCAAGACGGCAGGGCGATTCGCGCCGCTGTTTGCCGAGGCGGGTTACGAAACGCTGGTGCTGCCGTCATCAAGTCCGGCGTACACCGTGGGTTTTGACGCCAAGCTCAACGTGTGGCGCAGCGTGCTGGCAGCGCAGAAACCAAGAGAACCAAGGCGCGCCCGCATGATTGCGGACGCGGTTTGACAGTGGTGTCGGCGTATCGACTAACGCCAGTGTCCGCGATGGCCTCGATCACTGTGATGGCCGTGGCGATGATGGCTGGAGTACACCACTCGCGGCGCATAGTAGGCTGGCGGCGCATAGTAGACCGGCGGTGCGTAATAGACCGGCGGTGCGTAAACCACACGCGGTGCGTAGTAAACAGGGGGCGGCGGGTAATACACCGGTTCGTAGTAAACCGGCGCGGCAACGAACACCGGCAAGCCGATGGAGACACCCACCGATAGTCCGCCTGCGTGCGCCGACGACATGCCGCCGGCGGCGAAAATCACAAGACCTGCAAGGACTGAGACGAGATACTTATTCATGATGGTACTCCTTTAAAATGATTCCACGCACTCATACTAACGCGCTGGCTATCGACTAAGCTGTTACCAATTGTAAGCTGATGTTACAGAAAATAGTGTTTAAAAACAAATGCTTATAGAATTTTTCCTGAAACTCAAAGAAGGCAGTGTGCCGGTCTCCATCAAGGAGTTTCTGGTGCTGCTGGAAGGCTTTGAAAAACAAGTGGTGTTTGGCAGCGTCGAGGATTTTTATTACCTCGCGCGCACGTGTCTGGTTAAAGACGAAAAATACTTCGATCGTTTTGACCGTGTGTTTTCAGCGTA
>JAYVQD010000002.1:0-3258 GCA_043777275.1 Nitrosomonadales bacterium | reverse complement strand
AACTGGAAACGCGCCAGGATGTGCTGCGACTGCTGGGCGTGACGCTGGCGTGCATGCTGGTGTGCGGAGCGGCGTACGTCGGCGTGCAGGTGTTGTTCGGCATCAGCCCCGCGGAGCGCTACTTTGCCGGCCTGCGGCGTTTTGTCGTCGGCTACAGCGCGGGCATCCTGGTGGCGGCGCCGTTGTTGTTCATGTTTTTCGCTGATAGGCGGCGCAAGCAGCTTATGGCGTTTCTACGCTTGCCCGAAGCGTGGGCGCAAGTAGCCACGGTCCAAGTCTGTATGTGGGGGGGGATTTTGCTGGATCAGGAAGGTTACGTCAGCAATTTCTACGTGCTATTGATACCGTTGATCTGGACAGCGACGCGATTCGGCGTGACGGGCGTTGTGAGCATGCTGGTGCTGATCCAGACGAGCGTGGTTTTGGCGGAATACCTCAACGGCTATCATCCGCTCGCGGTATTTGATCTCCAGTTGCTATTGATTACATTGGCGATTACCGGATTGCTGCTGGGCGCGACCATTGATGAGCTGCGCCGCACTACCGCGGATTACCGTGAATCATTAAAGCTCGCCGCTGCCGGTGAAATGGCGGCGGCCATCACCCATGAAATCAATCAGCCTCTTACGGCGATGTCGGGCTATGCCAAGGCTTTGCAATTGATCGTCGCGTCGCCGCAGCCGGATCGCGTGCAACTCAATGACATGCTGCGCAAGCTCGTGGACGAGTCAACCCGCACCGCGGATGTGGTGCGCCGGCTGCGCGATTTTTTTCGTTCGGGGTCCACGCAGCTTGAAACGATTTCAGTGACTGCCCTCGCTGAGCGCGTCGTCATGTCGTTGCGTGAAAAAGCCCATGCCGTCACACTGACATGCCATGCCGGTGATGGTGTTCCGTCCGTGCTGGCGGATCCAGTGCAAATTGAAGTGGTGTTGCGCAATCTGGTGATGAACGCGATCGACAGCGCGACGCAAGCAAACCCGTCGCGCGGCAGCGTCGAAGTCACGACAGCGGTCAACGCGTCCGGCGAAGTGCAGGTTGCCGTGCGCGATAGCGGGCCGGGCATCCGGGCATCGGATGTGGATCGCTTGTTCGAATCGTTCGTCACGACCAGGACCTCCGGCATGGGCATGGGACTTTCCATAAGTCGCGCCATCGTCGACGCGCACGGCGGGCGTATCTGGGCCGTTGCCGGCGCGACCGGGCTGCTGTACTTTACGCTGCCGCCGGATGAGCCGTTAAGTGCATGAAACTCTTGCAGGGGAACATAGCCGTGATGCAACAGCCAACGCAAGCGCGAGACGCGCAAGCAACCGTGTATGTGGTGGACGATGATCCGGCGATACGGGATGCCCTGTCGTCGTCGCTGGGCTTGCGCGGCTATCGGGTATCCCGGTTCGCCAGCGCCGAGGATTTTCTGGCTGCCTATGATACGGCGTGGATGGGCTGTGTGATCGCCGACATACGGATGCCCGGCATGAGCGGCCTCGCGTTGCAAACGGAACTGGCCGCGCGCGGGGCGACGCTCCCCGTGGTAATCATCACCGGACATGGCGATGTCAGGTCTGCTCGCGCTGCTTTTCGTGGCCACGCCATCGATTTTCTGGAAAAACCGTTTGATGATGAGCAGTTGATTAGCGCCATCGAAACCGCGTTTGAGCACGAACACGGACGCGTGAGCAAGCTCGCCAGTAAAGCGAAACGAGAAGCCATGTTGTCGTCGCTATCGCCGCGTGAATACGAAGTGATGACCTGTCTGACCAAGGGGTTGCATGCAAAGGAAATCGGCGAGCAATTGGGCATCAGCCACCGCACGGTTGAAGTTCACAAGGCGCACATCATGGAAAAATTGGGCGTGCGTAGCGTCGTCGATATCGTGCGATTGGGAGCGTCGGCAATTGAATAACATCCGTAACTCAATGTTTTTATAGGAGTTTTCAATAAAATTGCCGTTTCCCCAATTGACAAGACAGCGCTAAATCTGGAGAATCCCGCGCTCTTTGATGATTTGGTGATATAGCTCAGGTGGTTAGAGCGCAGCACTCATAACGCTGAGGTCGGTGGTTCAAATCCACCTATCACCACCAAAAAACACCAAAAAATTCCTGCTATGCAACATTCAAACCAGCGTAAGCTGGTTTTTTTATTGCTGGTTCCACCGCTGCGCTGCGCCGCCGCCATCGGCACCAGATGCCATGGTTCCCGAGCGGGCGTTCGGTGATTCAAGATATTTTAATAAAATATTGTTTATAAACAAATACTTACGATAATTATCTGTGCGTGACTTGGTGAATCCCCGATGACGGAATCCTGCGACATCGTGATCGTAGGCGCGGGACTGGTCGGCGCGAGTCTAGCCGCTGCGTTGGCGCCGTCGGGTTTGAGCGTGGCGTTGGTGGCCATGGCCGATCCACGTTCGGCGGCGGCATCCGAATCCTGGGATAGCCGTGTCTACGCGATCAGTCCGGGATCGGCTGCGTTTCTCACACAGGCGGGCGCATGGCAGGGCGTGGATGCTGAACGCACGGCGCGCGTGGAGACCATGCGCATATTTGGCGATGAGCCTTCCGCGCGGTTGGATTTCAATGCCTACGACGCGGGTTTGCGTGAGTTGGCTTTCATCGTGGAAGGGGGACTCCTGCAATCGGCACTGTGGCAGTGTGTATCGGGCGCGCCGCATGTGCGACTGTTTTGCCCGGCGATGTGCGACGCGCTGATATCCCACGCGGATTACGCTGACCTTGTGCTCAACACCGGCATCACGCTGCGCGCCAAACTCGTGGTCGGCGCGGACGGTGCCCAATCGTGGGTGCGTGAGCAAGCCGGTATCAAGGTGATTGCGCATAACTACGATCAAAGCGCGGTAGTGGCGAATTTTGCGTGCGTGCTGCCGCATCAAGGCACGGCCTATCAATGGTTTCGAGCGGACGGTGTCTTGGCGCTGCTGCCGTTGCCGGGCCATCGTGTTTCAATGGTGTGGTCTACCGCGGACGCACACGCACGGGAATTACTCGCGCTGGATACGGGCATGCTGGCGCAGCGTGTGAGCGAGGCCTGTGATGGGGTATTGGGCGCGCTCAGCGTCATCACCGCGGCGGCGGCATTTCCATTGTGTATGCAGCGTGTGGGTGCCTTCGTCAAACCGCGTCTTGCTCTTGTGGGGGACGCTGCGCATAATGTCCACCCGTTGGCGGGGCAAGGCGTTAATCTGGGTTTCCGGGACGCGCGCGCGCTGGCTGCGGTGCTGTGTGATCGCGG
>JAYVQD010000001.1:0-3260 GCA_043777275.1 Nitrosomonadales bacterium | reverse complement strand
GGCGGTGTCGCCTCCTTTGCTTCTTTATGACCTGCGTATTGCCACAACCGTTCCGCCGTGGCACGATAACCGGATGCTTTTTCTACAGCGTCGTTAGCCCGCAGTCTCGAAAGGAGTCACGTGAGTCACGAGTACGACCTTTTTCAGCGGTTCGCGCCCATGCTGCGCTCGTCTGGGGACAACGCAGCTTGCATCCTCGGCACAGAGAGCGGATACGCCATCCACTATGTACCGTTCGAATATGTGAATTCAGAAGCGCGCTTGGTCTTGGTTGGCATAACTCCCGGCCCGGAACAACTGAAGTGCGCCTATGGAACCGCGCGGCGGCTGCTGGGCTCGGTGGGTTCAACTGCTGAAATCCTGCGTGAAGTCAAAAGATCGTGCGCATTCTCGGGCATGCGAGACAAGATCAACGAAATGCTTGAGCACTTCGGCATTCCGGCCTGCGTAGGCGCCACCTCTGCTGCTGCGCTATGGGCATCGGATTTCGGGCTCTTTCAGCCCACATCAATCGTTCCCAACGCGGCATTTCGCAATGGCGCTTACTTCAACGGCCCATTCAGCGCGGTCTTGGATAATCAAAGGGGTCAGGCTCAAATTACGTCGTAACTAATTGTTTTTATTGACTTATTTTCAATCAACAGCAACAAGCACAGACCTTGCAATCCAGCACGAAGAAATCAAGTCTTGCAATCATACATTTTCCCTTGCAACAACAATAGCGCGCAGCACCTCGCATAGCACCAAAAACAGCGCTCACGCCACCACCGCCAACACTCGCTCCAGCGCAAACACCACCGCCTGCCGCCGCACCGATTCGCGGTCGCCATCGAAGCGCTTGATCGCGGTTTGCACTGCGCCCTCTCCGTCGTTCTTGGCGCCCCAGCCGAAACACACCGTGCCGACGGGTTTTTGCGCCGTGCCGCCCGATGGGCCTGCGGTGCCGCTCACCGACACCGCCACTTGCGCATGGCTGCGTGCGAGCGCACCCACCGTCATTTCATGCACGGTCTCCAGCGACACGGCGCCGTATTGCTCCAGCGTTTCGGCTTTCACGCCGAGCATTTCGCGTTTGGAAATATAGGTGTAGGTAACGAAGCCGCGCTCAAACCATGCTGAGCTGCCGGGCACGGCCGTCA
This sequence comes from Nitrosomonadales bacterium, assembly GCA_043777275.1. GTDB lineage: Bacteria > Pseudomonadota > Gammaproteobacteria > Burkholderiales > SG8-41 > UBA5216. The sequence continues at coordinate 2,121 of JAYVQD010000001.1, read as the reverse complement.
CCGCCTGCGCGATCCAGCCGCCGGTGCAGGATTCGGCTGCCGCCATCATCATGCCTTTGGCCTTGAGCGCTTTGCCGACGCGTTCGGCGAGTGCGTAAAGTGTTTCGTCTGTCATCATTTCAGCCGATAAAAGTTTTTGCCAGCGCCAGCACGATCAGCGTGTAGCCCGCCGCCAGCAGGTCATCAAACATGACGCCGAAACCGTTTTTCAGCGTGCGGTCAAAATAACGTATGGGTTGTGGTTTGACAATATCAAAAAAGCGGAACAGGACGAACGCGGCGATCTGCCACGCCCAACCCGGCGGCGTAAAAATCAGCACCAGCAGAAACGCCACGGTCTCGTCCCACACCATGCCGCCGTGGTCAGACACGCCGAGCGCACGACCGGTGACTTGGCACGCCCATGAGCCAATTCCAAAAAGTACAATAAAAGCAGTTAGTTGCATCACTGCACTACCAACCGCCGCGAGCAACGCATATAGCGCAAACGCGAGCAGCGTACCGAAGGTGCCGGGTGCGAACGGCGCCAGCCCGATACCGCCCGCGAAGGCGATGCCATGCGCGGGGTGCGCATACACAAAGCCCAACGTAACGGACTGCGCGGCCTCAGCCAAAATGATCGAAGCCGCGTTGGGCAAAACGCAGCGGCAAGCCTTCGCCATCGATCACCGCGACACCGGCAGCACCGGCCGGCGCACGGATGATGCGCCCGATGCGCGTCACGGGCACGCGCGTGCGCGCCCCCGCCCGCAGCACCGCCGCACGCCGCCTGGGTGGCGCGGTAAAACACAATTCATAATCGTCACCGCCAGACAGCAATGCGCGTTGTGTCTCCGCATGGTCAGCATGCGCGCGCAGCAATACAGAGCGCGGCAGTGCATCCCGTTCGATGACCGCAGAAACCCGCGAACGTTCGCAAATATGGCCAAGATCGGCAAGCAAGCCGTCGGAAACATCAATCGCGCTGGTGGCGATGCCGCGCAGCGCCGTGCCCAGCGCCACGCGCGGCGTGGGTTTGTCGAGCCTGCGCGAGGCGGCTAACCACTGTGACTTCGTAAGCGTAATTTTTTTGTTGCGCGCCGCCACCGCCAGCGTCGCATCGCCCAGCGTGCCGGACACCCACACCTCGTCGCCGGCCTTTGCGCCATCGCGCCGCAAGGCTTTTTGTGCGGGCACTTCGCCCATGATCTGCACGCACAGATTGAGCGGCCCGCGCGTGGTGTCACCTCCGATGAGATCAACATTGTGCGCGCGCGCAAGGCGCATGAAGCCGCGGGAAAACGCCGCCAGCCAGCGCGCGTCCACGTGCGGCAGCGCCAGTGCCAGCGTCGCCCAGCGCGGCGTCGCGCCCATCGCGGCCATGTCGGACAGATTCACCGCCAGGGTTTTATGCCCCAGTGCTTCAGGATCAGCGCCTTTGAAAAAGTGAGTGCCTTCGACCAGCATATCCGCAGAGATCGCCAGCACCTGCCCGCGCCGCGGGCGGATCAGCGCCGCGTCATCTCCCACGCCCAGCAGCGTGTGCCGCGTGCGGTGCGTGAAATACTGGCCGATCAGACTGAATTCGCCGGACACGTGAGACCGTCAGCGCGCCGGCGCTACGTTTTCGGAGACTGCGACTGCGTGCCTGATGTGCCCATGGCACGGCGCTGCGCTTCCAGCTTGGCACGGTCTTTTTCCCACTTCTTTTTAATCATCACCGGCATCCAGAAATCCAGCGCGGCGAAGCCCAGAAAAAACAGGATCAATAGGGTGATCTTGTCTTCCGGCAGAAAACCGCGCCCGAAGAACAGCACATACGCGCCGATCAGCAGATTCACCACGCCGGCAGCGTAGAACATGTAGATGCGCTTTTTCGTTTTGTCGTCCATTTAATGCTCCATCACTTGCAAAAGTTCGAAACAGAAATTGAAACTGAATTTGAATCAGCTCGCCGCGTCCGCGCCGCGTGCCGCTTGTGCTGCGCGCACTTCCGGCTCGCGCATCGCCGCCGCCAGCTTGTCGAGCACGCCGTTCACATACTTGTGGCCATCGGTGCCGCCGAACGATTTGGCAAGTTCAACCGCCTCGTTGATGACCACGCGATACGGCACTTCGGGATGCCGCAGAAACTCACAGCCG